>NZ_JAMYSA010000025.1:0-70521 GCF_040321735.1 Mesorhizobium sp. M0293 | reverse complement strand
GACGAAAACTCGCCAATCTCAACGCCGATTATCTCGAAAATCTCATCCGTCAAAAATCAACGTTAACCTGAAGCGATTCCCCTGGCCTTGTGCGACGTGCCTGAGCCGCCTGGTGAGCGGAAATTATGCGGTTTGCGTAGCAGGTGCCGCAACCTTCTTCCAGTCCCCGGTCGTGTTCCACCAGCGATTCGGATTGGCGCGGTCGTCCAGTCCCTTGGAGCGGCTGGCCAGGATCGGCTGAATGCGGATCACCGGTTCCTGATAGGAGTGCGCCTGGAAAATCGCTTCGACGACGCGGGCGGCCAGCGTCTGGTCGTCCGGCAGTTCGAACGAAACCTCGACCGTGCCGGGGCGCCGCCGCAGTTCCGTTTCGGCGCCGGCGGCCGCGCCGTCAAGCGGCCTGTTGCGCTCGATGCCATGCGCCGACTGATAGGCGTTGCGGTCATATTTGCCCATGGCCAGCGGCACTATCGCCACCACTGCGTCCATGATGCGGTCCACGTCGGCGGCTGGAGCCTGGAAGGTCACAAGCAGAAGCAGTGTCATTCGCAACGATGTGGTTTCAAAGCCGCTATCGATCATGGAAGTGTCCTCATGTGTTTTAGGACACCCTTTTAGCCCTGGGCTCCTGACACGGTTCTGTCAGCAGCCTGTCGCCATGCCACGCCAATTCAGAGTTGGCGGCAGTTGGCGCTACAGGAGAACCTTGCGGATAAGCCTGACGCAAACCAGGCCGATATAGGCGGCGAAGAACAGGCCGAGCGACCAACCGAAGCCGGTTGGACCGAATGCATCCATGCCGATGCCAATCGCCTGCGGACCGAGAACCATGCCGACGCCGTAGCACAGCACGAAGGCGGCGTTGGCCGACGCCAGTTCATGGCCTGAAAGCTGCGAGCCGAGATGGGCAAGGCCGATCGTGTACATGGCAGCGACGACGCCGCCCCAGACGAACAGTAGTGCCGCCATCAGATGCCAATTCTGCGCGAAAAAGGGCATGAAGACCGTGCCGGCAAGGCCGACGGCGGCGCAAGCAATCAGCAGATAGCGGCGGTCGCTGACGCGGTCGCTGATCATGCCAATGGGAATCTGCAGCAGCACATTGCCGAGCCCGATCATGGTCAGGAGCAGGGCTGCGTCGGCTTCGGAATAGCCGATGCGGCTGCCGTAGATGGGGAACAGCGCAAAGCCTCCGGTTTCCACCGCGCCGAACACCAGCACGGCGGCGGTCGCCGACGGCACCAGCCAGATGTAGCGCAGGAAATTGCTGGTCTCGCCGTCGGAGACAATGGTCGGGCTCTCGTTGCGCGCCGCCAGCACCGGTATGGCTGCCAGCGCCACCAATCCGATGATGACGCCGAACGGCCTGAAGCCGGAGCTGCCGAGATGGGCGAACAGCCACGGCCCGGCGGCAAAGCCGAGCGACAGAACCGTGGCGTAAATGCCGAGGACAAGGCCGCGCCGGTGTGGCGGCGCCGAGGTGCTGATCCAGAATTCAGACAGGATGAACAGCACCGTCAGCGCGATGTGCAACACGATGCGCAATGGGAACCACATCCAGAAATCCGGCGCGAAATGGAAGCCGACAAAGGCCAGCGCGCCGGTGGCGATCATGGCAATCATGGTCCAGGCGACACCGAAGCGCATGGCGAGCGGTGTGGCGAGCGGCGCTCCGGCGATCGAGGCGAGACCGGCGACGGCCGTGTTGAGGCCGATCATCGAGGCCGAATGGCCGCGTGTTTCGAGGATGACGCTGAGCAATGGCATGCCAAGGCCGATGGCAATGCCGACGACGCTGATCGACGAGATTGCCGCCACCATAGGCAGCCAGTGTACGCGTTCGTCGCCCTGTTGTTGGGTATCGACCGTCATGGGGATGCTGAATACTCTGTCTTTTTGATCTTACGCAATTCCGGACGGAAAGCCGCGTCACACTTTTCCTGGAATTGCTCTAGAGAAGTTCGCGGGTGAAGCGGTTGCGGACAAGCCGGTAGAAGGGCACTGGGCCGCCTGGACGCAACAGCGGATCATGGGCGAGGCGCTTTTGTAGCTCGTCCAGGATCATTCGGGTGATGTCGGGTATGTCGGCTTCCCGGGCCTTGGCAAGTGGCAGCCAGACCAGCTCTTCGAGTTCGTTGGTCGGGCCGCCACCCGGCAGTTCGACCGCGACATCGTCGCGCCAGGCGCTGAAGAAGCGTGTGTCGAAGCGGCGCACCCGGTTGGGCGGCGTGATCGCGCGCGCAACGAAGCGCAGCATGTCTAGAGAGGGCTGCACGCCGTGTTCGGCAAAACCTTGCCAATCGGCCCTGGCCGTGGCGAAAGCGCCTTTGCGGCCGATCAGGAACCCGGCTTCCTCATAGGTCTCGCGGATGGCCGACAAGGCGATGGCGCGGGCTCGTGCGGGGCTTGTGCGGCCCGGCCCGGCGATCAGCCTGGCTTCCTGCTCAGGGTGCAATGCGGCGGCGACCGGGATGCGGCTGTCGGCCGGGTCGGTGCGGCCGCCGGGAAAGACGAACTTGCCTGGCATGAAGGCGTGACCGGCATGGCGGCGGCCCATCAGAACCAGCACGTCATCGCCCTTGCGGTCGAGCAGGATCAGCGTCGCGGCATCACGGGGGCGAATTGGCTGGTCGCTTTGGGCGATCATGCTCCGCTCGATCTTGTCGACTTCCGCCTTGGTCATACCGTCCATGCGCACGAACTAACGGAAACTTCTGGCAAGCGAAAGTGGCCTTTCACGGTCGGTATGTTGCGCCAGGCCGCAATCTTGGCTGCGACTCAGACTTCTGGATGCGGCTCGATCACGTCGTGTTCGCCGCCGAAGCCGTGCATATAGAAGGCCCATTGCAGTCCGATGACAGCACCCTTGACCGGCTGCAACAGCGCGACCGACAGAAGGATGGTCAGCGGCACCCAGATGGCGATGTGCTGCCACGTCGATAGGGTGGATGTCGCCTCCACACCCATGAAAGCGCCGAGCACAATGTGACCGACGATGACGATGACGAGATAGGCAGGCAGGTCGTCGGCGCGGTGGTGATGCAGTTCCTCGCCGCAGACACTGCATGTGTCGACGGTCTTGGTGAAAGCGCGAAACAGCTTGCCTTCGCCGCAATGCGGGCAGCGGCCGAGCAGGCCGCGCTTCATCGCCGTCCACAGCGGGCGGGCAGCCCGGCCCGAGTGATGTTCTCCGCCGAAAACCTGTTCTTCCGTGGCTGTTGTCATCATCGTCTCCTGCCGCGCGAACCCGGTCGCGATTGCGACGCGCGGGCGCGGCCCTTGGCCTTGTGAAACGACCGCTTGGAGCCCGGCAAAGGCTTCGGATCGGTCAACATCTCGAAGCGCATCGCGCCGGCCATCGGCGCCACCTCGACAAGCCGGACCTCGACGCGGTCCGCGAGCTGGTAGCCTTTGCCCGAGCGTTCTCCGAACAGGGAGCGGGCCGTTTCGTCGTAGATATAGTAATCGCCGTTCAATGTTGACACCGGGATGAAACCATCCGCGCCGTACTGCGGCAATTGGACAAATAGTCCTGATTTGGTGACGCCGGAGATGCGGGCGTCGAAACGGTCGTCGATGCGCTCGGCAAGATAGGCGGCGACCAGACGGTCGACCGTGTCCCGCTCTGCCGCCATTGCGCGGCGTTCCGTGCCTGAGATCAGCACCGCGACGTCTTCGAGCCGTGCCGCTTCGTCCTGCGTCAGCCCGCCCGGACCAAGGCCGAGTGCGGCAATAAGTCCGCGATGCACGATCAGATCGGCGTAGCGCCGGATCGGCGAGGTGAAGTGAGCGTAGCGCCTGAGGTTCAGACCGAAATGGCCGATGTTCTTGGGCGAGTATTCGGCCTGGCTCTGCGAGCGCAGCACCACTTCGTTGACCAAGCCCTCATTGTCGGCGCCGCGCACGCGCTCCAGGATGCCATTGAACTGGCTCGGCTGCATCTGCGCGCCGCGCGCCAGCGACAGGCCAAGCGTCTGCAGGAACTCGCGCAGCGATTCCTGCTTGGCGAGAGATGGCGCGTCATGGATGCGGTAGACCAACTCCTGCTTCTTCGCCTCCAGCGTCTCGGCTGCCGCGACATTGGCCTGGATCATGAATTCTTCGATGAGCTTGTGGGCATCGAGCCGCTCCGGCACGATGACGCGATCGACGGTGCCGTCCGGCTTGAGCAGGATCTTGCGCTCCGGCAGATCGAGTTCGAGCGGCTGGCGGCCCTCGCGGCCATGCTTGAGGGTCGCATAGGCATCCCACAGCGGCTTCAGCACCGTATCGAGGATCGGGCCGGTCTTCTCGTCCGGCACGCCGTCGATCGCTGCTTGTGCCTGGCTATAGGCGAGCTTTGCCGCCGACTTCATCATGACGCGATGGAAGGAGTGCCTGAGCTTGCGGCCCTCGGCCGAAAAGATCATGCGCACCGCCAGCGCCGGGCGATCCTGGCCCTCGCGCAGCGAGCAGAGATCGTTGGAGATGCGCTCGGGCAGCATCGGCACCACGCGATCCGGGAAATAGACCGAATTGCCGCGCTTCAGCGCCTCGCGGTCGAGCGCGGTGCCATAGCGCACATAGGCCGCGACATCGGCGATCGCCACCGTGGCGACTACGCCGCCGGGGTTCTTCTCGTCGAGATCCGGCGTGGCGAAAACGGCGTCGTCATGGTCCTTGGCGTCGGCCGGATCGATGGTGACCAGCGGCAGGTCGCGCCAGTCCTCGCGGTGGGCAAGCGTTGCCGACTTGACGGCTTCGGATTCGGCGATGACGTCGGCCGGAAAGATATGCGGAATGTCGTGCGCGTGGATGGCGATCATCGAGACCGCCTTTTCGCTGGTCAGCGAACCCAGCACGTTGAGCACCTTGGCTCTCGGCAGGCCATAGCGGGAGGCGCGCGCGGGCTCGACCTCGACCAGGTCGCCGCTTTTGGCGCCGTTCTGGAATTCCTTGTCGACGATCAGTTCTGGCTGGCGCCGTTCCACCGGTTCGATGCGGAAGGTGCCGTCCTGCAGAATGCGAAAGACACCGAGCACGGCATCGCTGCGTTTTTCGAAAATCTTTACCACCCGTCCGGTGTATGCCGGGCCACCCAGGGCGACATTCGTCTCGTCGGCGGGAAAGGTCTTGGCCAGCACGCGGTCGCCAATGCCGGGCGCCGGTCCACCACCACTGCGCGACAGGCGGATGGAAACGATGGGTGGCGGTCCATTGGCTGTGTGTTCGGTGGGACGCGCCAACAGCACGCCATCGGCGTCACGGTCAAAAATATCGAGGACCGTGACGTGGGGCAGGGCACCGACGCGAGCCAACCCCTTGCGCTCCTTGGTCAGAAAACCTTCGTCCTGCAGGTCGCGCAGCAGATCCTTCAGCCAGATGCGGTCGTCGCCGCGCAGCGCGAACGCCTTGGCGATGTCGCGTTTTCCGGCGCGATCGGGATTTTCGGCGATGTAGCGCAGGATTTCGTCGCGCGATGGCCGATAGTCGTCCTTGACCTTGGCCCTGGTGTCGGCGGTGCGCGGATCGCCGTGGGTTCTACCGGTGATCTTGCGCGCCACGCCGTCCTATCCTTTTTTCTTCGCGGCCGGCTTCTTCGCAGCCGGCTTTTGGGCCGCCGTTTTCCTGGCTGCCGTTTTCTTGGTCGTCGGGGCCTTGGCCGCTGCCGCCTTGCGGAACGGCTTCTTGCCGCCGCCACCCTTGGCTTCCTTCTCGGCAATCAGCGCAAGCGCGTCCTCTATGGTCACCGATTGCGGATCCCTGCCCTTGGGCAGGGTGGCGTTGACCTTGCCGAAATTCACGTAGGGTCCGTATTTGCCGTCGCGTACGACGATCTTGCCGCCGCCATCGGGGTGCTCGCCAAGCTCCTTGAGCGCAGCGGCAGTGCCGCCATTGCGGCCGCCTTTGCCCTTCAACTGCTTCTCGGCGATCACCGACACGGCGCGGTTCAGTCCGATCGAGAACACGTCCTCGATGCTGTCGAGATTGGCGTAGGTGCCGTCATGTAGGACGAACGGGCCGTAGCGGCCGAGCCCGGCCGAGATCATCTTGGCCGTTTCCGGATGCTGGCCGACATCGCGCGGCAGCGACAGCAGCGCCAGCGCCTTCTCGTGATCGATCGATTCTGCCGTCCAGCCCTTGGGTAGGCTGGAGCGCTTGGCTTCCTTGCCGTCGCCGCGCTGCAGGTAGGGGCCGAAGCGGCCGCTCCGCAGCGTGATTTCCTCTGACGTATACGGATCCTTGCCGATGACCTTGGTGCCGTCTTCGCTGCCGCCATTCTCGCCGTTCGGATTGGCGGCGTCGCCGAGTTGGCGGGTGAAGGAGCATTCGGGATAGTTCGAGCAGCCGACGAAGGCGCCGAACTTGCCGAGTTTCAGCGACAGATTGCCGGTGCCGCATTTCGGGCAGATGCGCGGATTGGAGCCATCCTCGCGCGCGGGAAACACCAGGGGCGCCAGTTCCTCATTGAGCGCATCGAGCACGTCGGTGACGCGCAGCTCCTTGATGTCGCCGACGGCGCCCGAAAAATCCTTCCAGAAATCGCGCAGCACATCCTTCCAGGCGAGCTTGCCGTCGGAAATCTCGTCGAGCTTTTCCTCAAGGGACGCGGTGAAGTCGTACTCGACGTAGCGCTTGAAGAAGCTTTCGAGAAAGGCGGACAGCAGCCGGCCCTTGGCCTGCGGCACGAGCCGGCGCTTGTCGATGGTGACGTAGTCGCGATCCTCGAGCGTCTTCAGGATCGCCGTGTAGGTAGAAGGCCGGCCGATGCCGAGCTCTTCCAGCTTCTTGATCAGCGAAGCCTCGGAATAACGCGGCGGCGGCTCGGTGGTATGCTGGGTCGCATTGATCGCCTGGCGGGCAAGCTGCTCGCCGGCGCGGATTTCGGGCAGGCGACGGTTTTCCTCGTCTTCCGCGTCATCTTCCTTCTGGTCGGTGTAGGCGGCAATGAAGCCGTCGAAGCGAACGACCGAGCCGATGGCGCGAAGCTCGGCTGTGCGCGCACCGTTGACCGCCTCGATTTCGGCGGTGGTGCGCTCGATCTCAGCCGGCTGCATCTGGCTGGCGATGGCGCGCTTCCAGATCAACTCATAGAGGCGCATCTGGTCGGAATCGAGATATTGCCTGACCGATGCCGGAGTGCGCATGAAATCCGTCGGGCGGATCGCTTCGTGCGCTTCCTGGGCATTCTTGGCCTTGGTCGTGTAAAGGCGTGGCTTTTCCGGCAGGTATTTCGGGCCGAATTCCTTGGCGATTGCATCGCGTGCGGCGTCGATCGCCTCGGGTGCCATCTGCACGCCGTCGGTTCGCATATAGGTGATCAGGCCGGTGGTCTCGCCGCCGATCTCCATGCCTTCATAGAGCCGCTGTGCCACCTGCATGGTGCGGCTGGCCGAGAAGCCAAGGCCGGATGAAGCGGCCTGCTGCAGCGTCGAGGTGGTAAAGGGCGGGCCGGGATTGCGCTTGGTCGGCTTGGCTTCGACCGACACGGCCTTGAAGGTCGCGCCTTCGAGCATCGTCTTGATGTCGTCGGCCTGCGCCTTGTTGGAAATGTCGAGCTTTTGCAGCTTCTTGCGGTCGAAGGCGGTCAGCCGCGCTTCGAAATTCTCGTTGCGCGGCGTGCCGAGCAGAGCTGATATCTGCCAGTATTCCTCGCGGATGAAGCGCTCGATCTCGGATTCGCGGTCGCAGACCAGACGCAGTGCAACCGACTGGACGCGGCCGGCCGAGCGGGCGCCCGGCAGCTTGCGCCACAGCACTGGAGACAGCGTGAAACCGACGAGATAATCCAGCGCCCGGCGGGCGAGATAGGCATCGACCAGCGGCGCATCGATCTGGCGCGGATTGGCCATTGCTTCCAGCACCGACGATTTGGTGATGGCGTTGAAGACGACGCGGCTGACCGGCTTGTCCTTCAGTGCGCGCTTCTGCTTCAGCACCTCCAGCACATGCCAGGAGATGGCTTCACCTTCGCGATCCGGATCGGTGGCGAGGATCAGGCCGTCGGCATCTTTGACCGCCTTGGCGATATCGGCAAGCCGCTTACCCGAGGCGGTGTCGACCGCCCAGGACATGGCGAAATCCTCGTCCGGACGCACCGAGCCATCCTTGGCCGGCAAATCGCGGACATGGCCGAACGAGGCCAGAACCTTGTAGTTCTTGCCGAGGTATTTGTTGATGGTCTTTGCCTTGGCCGGCGATTCGACGACGACGACGTCCATGAGGTCTCATATCAGCTGTGGTGCGGCAGAAGAATTCCGCTGCGCGCGACGAAATCTCGTTCTATTTGTCGCTCACATGGCCGCGCTTTTGCATCCGGTCAAGGGGAAGCGCCCAAATTGCGGGGCCCTCCGCAGCAATACACTCTTAGAGTGTATGGAGAAAATCACAGAATTTGGATTGCGGCGATGGCGGGCCCGAGTCGTCGGAAAACGATGCGATTCATTTTTCCGCCGAGTCGCAGAAACGCCGGCTGGGATATCGCATGAGGGCGGCGCTATGACAGGTTGTTTGGTGCTGGCCGCCGGGTTTGGAGGGACACCCGGCAGCCGACCGAAGTTCCGCCAGCGGCAGAACCCGGATTGAGAAGCTAGTCGGCCTTGACGATATGCCAGACCTCGCCGACACCATCTCCGGTGACATCGCCGGGTTTCTTGTCCTTGATGAAGGTATAGACCGGCTTGCCGTCATAGGCCCACATCTTGGTGCCGTCGGTGCGGTCGACAACGCTCCATTCGTCGTCCGCCTTGGCGCCGGCTTCGGCCTTCAGCGGCGGCCAGTTGGTGGCGCATTTGTCGTAGCAGTTGCTCTTGCCCTTCTCGTCCTTGTCATAGGTATAAAGCGTCATGCCGTTGGCGTCGGTGTAGATCTTGGTGCCATTGACCTCGGCTTCCTTCCACGCATCGGCGGCGAAGGAGGCAGCGGTGCTGAGCAGAAGCGCTGCCAACCCTACGGTTATGGTTTTCATGAAAATCTCCCTGACTGATATCTGGAGACGCGCGGGAAATCGCGGCCTCACTGTATCAACGCCTGCGGACCGTCGTTTCTTCCCCGGCAGAGCGTCGGCCAGGGATGATCAAGGGATGATCTTGCCAACACAATGGTGATTGGTGGACAAGGCTGCGCGTCGCTATATCGGCGTAACGGTATTGGAGTTCTCGGAAATGGCATTGGACATCGGCTATGTCAGCGCGGTCGGGGCGGGGGCGATCTCGTTCCTGTCGCCTTGCGTGCTGCCGCTGGTGCCACCCTATCTCTGCTATATGGCAGGCGTCTCGGTCGACGATTTCCGCGGCAATGCGGGTGCGGCGGCGCGCGACGGCGCGCGCGGTGCGCTGCTCTACTCCTCGATCGCCTTCGTGCTGGGCTTCTCGACCGTCTTTGTCGCGCTGGGCGCCGGCGCCTCGACCATCGGCCGGCTGCTGCGGGTCTGGCAGGAACAACTGGCGATGGGCGCCGGTGTGCTGATCATCCTGATGGGCCTGAACTTCCTCGGCATCTTGCGCATTCCGCTGCTGTCGCGCGAGGCGCGCTTCCAGTCGCAGGGCAAGCCGGCAAGCGCGATCGCCGCCTATGTCATGGGACTGGCCTTCGCCTTCGGCTGGACGCCGTGCATCGGCCCGGTGCTGGGACCGATCCTGACGCTGGCCGGCGGCCGTGAGACGGTGGGCGAGGGCGCGCTGCTGCTTGCCGCCTATTCGCTCGGCTTGGGCATCCCGTTCCTGATCGCCGCTCTGTTTTCCGGCGCCTTCATGCGCTTCCTCAGCAAATTCCGCGTCCATCTCGGCCGCGTCGAAAAGGCGATCGGCGCGCTGCTGATCGTCGCCGGCGTGTTTTTCCTCACCGGTGGCGTGCAGACCGTGTCGTATTGGCTGCTGGAGAATTTTCCTGTGCTGGGACGGCTGGGGTAGGCGACCATGTTGGTTTGCTATTAACCTCTTGATCGCGGTTAGAATAAAATACAAAATACGGCAGGTGGAGGGACCCTTCAAATGCTGAAAGGCTTGTTTGATAGCGTTGCCGGTTTCGCAATTTTTTTGTTGATGTTGGTTATATATTTTCCCGGCGGAACCATCATCATGGCGCTGTCATGCAATTCGCGCAAACTTGATGGTTGGGATTGGGTGCTTTCCGTCATCATTCCTGGATTCGGACTGCTGAAGTCCTTTTTTTCTTCTGCGTGCTGAAATGCTGCTTGGTAGAATTTTGACGTTAATTTTTCTCGTCATGTCATCTGCTTCGAGTGGCGCGGAATCTCATAGCTGTCTTATATCAGTCGATAAAAAGGAACTAATAGAATCGGTCCTATGTGGCCAAGCGGCCAAAGAGCCCGAGTATCAACAATTCGGCCCAGGCTGCTTCAAACGATCAATAGAAAAGCGCTTAGAAGACAGTGCTGCTCAGATCTATATGTATAAGCTTTGCGGAGACACAAAGTTTTCAAATGAAATGCTTGAAGGAAACGTGAGAGCTTTGGAGTTTATGGAGCTGCTGGCGCCTTGCGTTTCAGAATCCGTCGACATAAGGGCCGTGATGGATGATCGATATCAATTCGTCGAACGGAAGGCCGCTGGGCTAACGTGCACCTCGGATACTCGAGCGTTGCTTTCGCAACGCCGCGCTTTTTTTGAGGGCTTGATCGCCCAAAGCCAAGACGAGTCGCTGGTCATTAAGATTCTTAGCAGGTTGCGAATACGGTTGGATGACCAAGGTAATCTCGTTGATGACTGAGTTTCCGTCCTCCTCCGTCGGTTGACAAAGTTCCGGCAGTTCTTCCCGTCTCACCCGAATTTAACCGCATTGGTGCAGCATGGCGCCACTGCTAGCATGCTTTGATTCCCAACCCTTTCATATGGTTGTCCATCCATGAGCCAGAGATCCTGCCTGTCCGTCATTCTCGCCGCCGGCGAGGGCACGCGCATGAAGAGTGCGCTGCCCAAGGTGCTGCACCAGATCGCCGGGCTGCCGATGGTTGCGCATGTGGTGAAGGCGGCCGAAGCCGCCGGCGCCGGCAGCCAGGCGCTGGTGATCGGACACGGGGCGGACGAGATGCGCAAGGCTGCCCAAAAATTCGCGCCAAAGGCCGAGACCTTCGTGCAGGAAAAGCGCCTTGGCACAGCGCACGCGGTGTTGGCCGCGCGCGAAGCGATATCAAAGGGTTATGACGATATCCTGGTGATGTTCGGTGACACGCCGCTGATCGACGCGGATGCGCTCATCGTGGCGCGGCTGAAACTGGCGGAAGGTGCTGCCGTCGTCGTCATCGGTTTCCGTCCGCCCAATCCGATCGGCTATGGCAGGCTGATCGAAAAAGACGGCAAGTTGGTCGCCATCCGCGAGGAGAAGGATTGCTCGGAGGAGGAAAAGAAAATCACCTTCTGCAATGCCGGCATGATGGCGGTGGCCGGTGCGCACGCGCTGAACCTGCTCGACGCGGTTGGCAACAAGAATGCCAAGGGTGAGTATTACCTGACCGACATTGTCGAGATCGCCGGCGCGCGGGGGCTGGACGTCGTAGCCACTGAAGCCAGTTTCGAAAGCGCGCTCGGCATCAACAACCGCGCCGAACTGGCGCAAGCCGAGGGCATCTGGCAGGCGCGCCGCCGCCATGAGGCAATGCTGTCGGGCGTGACCCTGATTGCGCCCGAGACCGTGTATTTCTCGCACGACACCGAAATCGGCGCCGACACCGTGGTCGAACCCAATGTCTGGTTCGGCCCAGGGGTGAAGATCGCAACCGGCGCCAAGATCCATGCCTTCAGCCACATCGAAGGCGCCACCATCGCTTCGAATTGCGATGTCGGGCCGTTCGCGCGGCTGCGGCCGGGTGCCGATCTCAGGCAAAAGGCCAAAGTCGGCAATTTCTGCGAGGTCAAGCAGGCTGTCATCGAGGAGGGCGCCAAGGTCAATCACCTGACCTATATCGGCGATGCGCGGATCGGCGCGGGAGCCAATATAGGCGCCGGCACCATCACCTGCAATTATGACGGATATTCGAAGTTTTTCACCGACATCGGCGAGGGCGCCTTTGTCGGCTCGAATTCCTCATTGGTGGCGCCAGTCACCATAGGCAAGAGCGGCTATATCGCCTCTGGCAGCGTCATCACTGAAGACGTACCTGAAGACGCGTTGGCCTTCGGCCGAGCCCGCCAGAAGACGATCCCCGGCAAGGGCAAGGAGCTGCGCGAGCGGTTTGCTTCGGCCGCTGCTGCGAAGAAAAAGTAAGCCCGGCCTTGCAAAAACGCGAACGAATGCAGTAACGGGATTGCAAGAGCGGTCTGTCATAGTGCATCGACAGGAATAAGCGTTCCGTTACACGGGACGAAATGCAATGTGACTTTCGCGGTAGGCCGGCCATCCCTAAATAGCGCTGGTTTTCCATGGGGAATCGGGGGCTGTCTGCATGTGCGGTATCGTTGGAATCGTCGGCCACTCGCAGGTTGCGCCGCTCATCGTCGATGCGCTGAAGCGGCTCGAATATCGCGGCTATGACTCGGCCGGCGTCGCCACCATCGAGCACGGCCAGCTTGCCCGCCGCCGCGCCGAAGGCAAGCTGATCAATCTCGAGCGCCGGCTCAAGGACGAGCCGCTCGACGGCACGATCGGCATCGGTCACACGCGCTGGGCGACGCATGGCGTACCCAACGAGACCAATGCGCATCCGCATTTTTCCGACGGCGTCGCCATCGTCCACAATGGCATCATCGAGAATTTCGCCGAGTTGCGCGACGAACTGATCCGCGACGGCTATTCTTTCTCGTCGCAGACCGACACCGAGGTCGTGGCGCATCTGGTGGCGCGCGAACTTGCCAAGGGGCTGAAGCCAGTTGATGCCGCGCACCAGGCGCTGATGCGGCTGGAAGGCGCTTTCGCGCTGGCGATCATGTTCAAGGGCGATGAAGACCTGATCGTCGGCGCCCGCAACGGTCCGCCGCTGGCTGTCGGCCATGGTGATGGCGAGATGTTTTTAGGGTCCGACGCCATCGCGCTCGCCCCGTTCACCAATTCGATCACCTATCTCGAAGATGGTGACTGGGCGGTGGTGCGCCGCGACGGCGTCACCATCTTCGACATCGACGGCACAAAGGTCGACCGCAAGCGCCAGCAGTCTCTCTCGACCAGCTTCATGGTCGACAAGGGCAACAGGCGCCACTTCATGGAGAAGGAAATCCATGAACAGCCGGAAGTGATCTCGCACACGCTGGCGAATTATCTCGACTTTGTCGGCGGCGCCTCCAAGCCACTCGATCTACCTTTCGATTTCGCCAATATCGACCGGCTGGCGATTTCGGCTTGCGGTACGGCGTATCTCGCCGGCCTGATCGGCAAATACTGGTTCGAGCGCTACGCGCGGCTGCCGGTCGACATCGATGTCGCCTCCGAATTCCGCTACCGCGAAATGCCGCTGTCGAAGAACGATGCCGCCTTCTTCATCTCGCAGTCGGGCGAGACCGCCGACACGCTGGCCTCGCTGCGCTACTGCCGCAAGGCGGGGATGAAGATCGGCGCCGTCGTTAATGTGCGGGAATCGACCATGGCGCGCGAATCCGACGTCGTGCTGCCGACGCTCGCCGGGCCGGAGATCGGCGTCGCCTCGACCAAGGCGTTCACCTGCCAGCTTTCGGTACTGGCATCGCTGGCCGTGCGCGCCGGCGTGGCGCGCGGAACGATTTCGAAGGAGCAGGAAAAGATCTTCGTGCGCGAACTGTCGGAAGCGCCGCGCTTTGCCAACCAGGTGCTGAAGCTCGACCATCAGATCGAAAAGATCGCGCGTGAGCTCGCGCACTACAAGAACGTGCTCTATCTCGGCCGCGACACCAACTTCCCGCTGGCCATGGAAGGCGCGCTAAAACTCAAGGAAATCTCCTACATCCATGCCGAGGGCTATGCCGCGGGCGAACTGAAGCATGGCCCGATCGCGCTGATCGACGAGAACATGCCGGTCATCGTCATCGCGCCACATGACCGCATTTTCGAAAAAACCGTGTCGAACATGCAGGAAGTGGCGGCACGCGGCGGCAAGATCATCCTGATCACCGACAGCAAGGGTGCGGCACTGACGAGCGTGAAGACGATGGAGACGATCGTGCTGCCCGACGTGCCGGAAATCATCTCGCCGATCATCTACGCGCTACCGATCCAGATGCTCGCCTATTTCACCGCCGTGTTCATGGGCACGGACGTCGACCAGCCGCGCAATCTGGCGAAATCGGTGACGGTGGAATAGGCGCTTTTAAACAGGCGCCTTTAAAAACTTCGCAGTTCCAATACGCCCTCTGGTTCACTATGTTGCGCTGCAACCCGCGCCCCGGTGAACCATGTCCGATGCCCCCAAGACCTCCGGCGTGACCCGGCTGAGGAACTATTTCCTCACAGGCTTCGTCGTCTGTGCGCCACTGGCGATCACCGCCTATATCGCCTGGTCGTTCATCGGCTGGGTCGATTCCTGGGTGAAGCCCTATATTCCGGCTCGTTACAGCCCCGATACCTACCTGTCGTTTCCGGTGCCGGGGTTCGGGCTGATCGTCGCGTTGATCCTGATCACGCTGATAGGCTTCCTGACGGCCAACATAGTCGGCCGCGCCATCGTCAATTTCGGCGAGCGGCTGCTCGGACGCATGCCGCTGGTGCGCGGCATATACGGTTCGCTGAAGCAAATTTTCGAGACCGTGCTGTCGAACAAGGGCGACATGTTCCGCCAGGTCGGGCTGGTCGAATATCCGCGCAAGGGCGTCTGGTCGCTAGTGTTCGTCGCCAGCGAGAAGGAGACCGAGATCAACCAGAAGCTCGACCAGGCAGGCGATCCGCTGATTGCCGTCTTCATGCCCTGCACACCGAACCCGACCACTGGGTTCCTGATGTATGTGCCGAAGTCGGACATCGTGCTGCTCGACATGACGATTGAGGACGGCGCCAAGCTGATCGTCTCGGCCGGGCTGGTGGCGCCCGAGGTCAAGCAGATGGTTGTCGTGAACGGCGAGCCGATCGAGGGAATGCTTGCCAATCCGTCGATTGCCGCATTGGCTCAGCCGGCGCGCAAGAGCCGCACGGCCTCGTCGCGGCCGAACAAATAGAGCAACAGGCGCAACGCCTCGCCTCGGTCTGATTGCAGCTCCGGATCGCGCGACAGGATCAGCCTGGCGTCGTCGCGAGCAGCCTCCAGAAGATCGGCGTGCACCTCGATGCGTGCCACCTGAAAGCCTGGTGTGCCGGACTGGCGGGTGCCTAGCAATTCGCCTTCGCCGCGCAACCTCAGGTCCTCTTCTGCGATCAGGAAGCCGTCCTCGGTCTCGCGCATCACCGACAACCGGCGCTTCGCGGTTTCGCCGAGCGGGTCCTTGTAGAGCAGTACGCAGGAAGATGGCTTGTCACCGCGCCCGACCCGGCCGCGCAACTGGTGCAGTTGCGCCAAGCCAAAGCGCTCGGCATGTTCGATGACCATGACGGTGGCGTCGGGCACATCGACGCCAACCTCGATCACCGTGGTGGCAATCAGGATGCGTGTCTCGCCCTGCTTGAAGGCGCGCATCGCCTCGTCCTTCTCGGTGCCCTTCATGCGGCCATGGACAAGGCCGATGCGGTCGCCGAACAGCGGCTTCAGCGAGGCAAAACGGTCCTCGGCCGACATCAGCTTGATCTCTTCGGATTCCTCGACCAGCGGACAGATCCAGTAGATCTTCTGGCCGCCGGCGACGGCGTCGACCATGCGGCCGACCAGTTCGTCCAGCCTTTCCAGCGGCAAGGTGACGGTGCGGATCGGCTGGCGGCCGGCCGGCTTTTCCGTCAGCTTCGACACGTCCATGTCGCCGAAGGCGGTCAGCACCAGCGTGCGCGGGATTGGTGTCGCCGTCATCACCAGCATGTCTGGTGCATCGCCCTTGGCGGTGATGGCAAGGCGCTGATGGACGCCGAAGCGGTGCTGCTCGTCAATGACGGCGAAGACCAGGTCGTGGAAGGTCACGGTCTCCTGGAACAGCGCGTGGGTACCGACGACGATGTCGATCTCGCCGCCGGCCAGACCGGCCAGCGTGTCGGTGCGCTCGCGGCCCTTTTCGCGGCCGGTGAGAATGGCGATGCGCAGTCCGACCTTGGCGGCAAGCGGCGCGATCGTCGCCAGATGCTGGCGCGCCAGGATCTCGGTCGGCGCCATCAGGGCGGCCTGGCCGCCGGCCTCGACGGCACGCGCCATGGCGAGCAGCGCGACGACCGTCTTGCCGGAGCCAACGTCGCCCTGCAAAAGCCGCAGCATGCGTTCGGGATCGGCGAGGTCGGCATTGATTTCGGCCAGCGCAAACTCCTGGCTTGATGTCAGCGAATAGGGCAGTGCGGCGCGCAGTTTCTCGGCGATGCGACCATCGCCGACCAGGGGACGCCCGGACAGGCGGCGGACTTTTGCCCGCACCAGCGCCAGCGATACCTGGCCCGCCAGCAACTCGTCATAGGCGAGCCGCCGCCATGCGGCGCCGTCGATGGAGACGTCGATCGGATCTGCCGGATTGTGGATGCGTGCGAGCGCATCGCCAAAGGCCGCAAATGTGTGCCGGCGCATGAAGGCGCCGTCCTGCCATTCGGGAAATTCAGGCACGCGCGCAAGCGCCTGGCCGATTGCCCGGCGCAGCACCTTGCCTGAGAGCCCCGCGGTGAGCGGATAGACCGGTTCGACCAGCGGCAGGTTTTCCGCTTCGCTGGCCAGCGCAATATGGTCGGGGTGGACCATGCTCGGGCGGCCGTTAAACCATTCCATGCGGCCGGAGACCACGACATGCTCGCCCTCGGGCATTGCCTTTTCGAGATAGGAAGCGTGGGCATGGAAGAAGGTCAGCGCGATCTCGCCGGTGTCGTCATGGGCGTAGACCCGGTAGGGCACCGACCTGTTGCCGCGCGGCGGCGGCTGGTGGCGGTCGATGCGCACGTCGAGAGTGACGATCTGGCCTTCGGCCGAACCGGCAATACCCGGACGGCTGCGGCGGTCGATGACGGTGTGCGGCAGCACGAACAGAAGGTCGCCGGCGCGCGCGGCGCGATCACCGAGATCGGCGGCGACGACCTTCTCGATCAGGGCGCCAACCTTCGGCCCGACGCCGGCAAGCGAGGTGATCGGAACAAACAGCGGATCGAGGATGGTGGGGCGCATGATGTCAGCTTATGTCGCGGCGGTTACAGCGCAAGGCTGACAGCACCTTCTATCCACGCTATATGCGCCGCAGCAAGTGAGGATGCGGCACAATGACTGGAACGACGAGATCAAGCGAGGGGCTGGACGCCTGCCGCCGCAAGCTTCTGTTTCGCTCCTGGCATCGCGGCATGCGCGAGATGGATCTGATCCTCGGCACTTTCGCCGACGCTGAGATCGGCGCCTTGACCGGCGAGGAAATCGACCAATATGAGAAGCTTCTCGACATTCCCGACACCGAATTCCTGCCCATGGTCACCGGCGAACGCCCGGTCCCGGCGGATATCGATTGTGCCGTCCTGCAAAAGATCCTGGCTTTCCGCCACCCAATGACATTCTGAACACAAGCAATTCCAGGAAAAGTGCGAAGCGGTTTTCCGTTTGGAATTGCGATAAAACAAGACCGTGATTTCATGAGCCTCATTCCCACAATCGGTCTGCCGAAAGGCCGCGCCGGCCAATTCATCGTCGACGGCGTCGCCGATGGCTACGAAGCTTTCGCGCTGGTACAGGCGGCACTCGAGATCGCGCCGGACAAGCCGGTGCTGTTCGTGGCGCGCGACGGCCAGCGGCTGCCGGCGATCATCGAGGCGCTGTCCTTCGCGGCCCCCGGCCTTCCCGTGCTGGAACTGCCGGCCTGGGATTGTTTGCCCTACGACCGCGTCTCGCCCGGTTCGGACGCCGCCGCCAAGCGCCTGGATGCGCTGACCGCCATGATCGCGCTGGCGAAAAAACCGCATCGCGCCGTCATCCTCACCACCGCCAATGCGCTGCTGCAGCGTATTCCGCCGGCCGAACTGGTCGAGGCACAGACTTTTCATGCCAGGCCAGGCAACCAGATCGACATGAACGCGCTGGTGTCGCGGCTGGAGACGTCCGGCTTCGAACGCGTGCCGACGGTACGCGGCATCGGCGAATTCGCGGTGCGCGGCGGCATTCTCGACCTGTTCGCGCCCGGCTGGGCCGAGGCGCTCAGGCTCGACTTTTTCGGCGACACGCTGGAATCGATTCGTGTCTTCGATGCGGCCACCCAGCGCACCACCGGCCAACGCAAGTCGATGGCGCTGCAGGCGATGAGCGAAGTGGCGCTGACGCCGGAAACGATCAGCCGCTTCCGCCGCTCCTATATCGAAGCTTTTGGCGCGCCGCAGCGCGACGACGGGCTCTATGCGGCGGTCAGCGAAGGCAGGCGCTTCGCCGGCATGGAGCACTGGCTGCCGTTCTTCTACGAGCGGTTGGAGACGGTGTTCGACTATCTCACCGATACGCCTGTCGTCTTCGACCATCTGGCGCATGAGGCGCTGGCCGAACGCCGCACGCTGATCCTCGATCACTACGAGGCGCGCAGGAAGCAGGCCGATGGTGCCTTGAAGGACGCCGTGCCCTACAAGCCGGTGCCGCCGGACATGCTCTATCTCTCGCCGGAAAACCTGATCGCCTCGCTCGGGCCGCGTGAAGCGATCGATTTCACGCCCTTCGATGCTCCCGATGCCGGCGCGAAGAAAGTCTACCACGCCGGTTCGCGCCACAGCCGCAGCTTCGTTGAGGAACGCGCCGACCCGAGCATCAATGTGTTCGACGTCGTCGTCAAACACATCGCCGATGAGCGAGCTGCGCGCCGCCGCGTCGTCATTGCCGGCTGGACCGAGGGCTCGCTCGACCGGCTTGGCCAGATTCTCGCCGAACACCACCTCGGCAACCTCAAGCAGGTTGCAACGTTGGCAGAAGCCGAAAAGCTCGAGCCGGGGCAGGCGGCGCTCGCCGTGCTGCCGCTCGAATCCGGCTTCGAGACCGAAAAACTGGTCGTCGTCGCCGAGCAGGACATTCTCGGCGACCGGCTGATCCGGCGCTCGAAGCGCAAGAAGCGTCCCTCGGATTTCATTGCCGAAGCCTCGGCGCTGTCGGCGGGCGACGTCGTCGTCCATGCCGACCACGGCATCGGCCGTTTCATCGGCTTGCGCACCATCGAAGCGGTCGGCGCGCCGCATGATTGCCTGGAAATCCATTATGCTGGCGACGACCGGCTGTTCCTGCCGGTCGAAAACATCGAGCTTCTGTCACGCTACGGTTCTGACACAGCCGAGGCGACGTTGGACAAGCTCGGCGGCGGCGCCTGGCAGTCGCGCAAGGCGCGGCTGAAGAAACGCCTGCTCGACATGGCCGGGCAATTGATCCGCATCGCCGCCGAACGGCAGATGCGCGCCGCACCGGCGCTGGTGCCGGCCGAAGGTCTCTATGGCGAGTTCTCCGCCCGCTTCCCCTATGAGGAGACCGATGACCAGCAGACGGCGATCGACTCCGTGCGCGACGACCTTGGCGCCGGCAAGCCGATGGACCGGCTGATCTGCGGCGATGTCGGCTTCGGCAAGACGGAAGTGGCACTTCGCGCGGCCTTCATCGCGGCGATGGAAGGCTTTCAGGTGGCGGTGGTGGTACCGACAACACTGTTGTCGCGCCAGCATTTCAAGACGTTTTCGCAGCGCTTTTCTGGCCTGCCGATCCGCGTCGCCCAGGCCTCGCGGCTGGTCGGCGCCAAGGAACTGGCTGAAACCAAGAAAGGCATCGCCGAAGGCCAGGTTGACATCGTCATCGGCACCCATGCGCTGCTGGGGTCCGCGATCTCGTTCAAGAATCTTGGCCTGCTGATCATCGACGAGGAGCAGCACTTTGGCGTCAAGCACAAGGAACGGCTGAAGGACCTGAAGACCGATGTGCACGTGCTGACGCTGTCGGCGACGCCGATCCCGCGTACGCTGCAACTGGCACTGACCGGGGTGCGCGAACTGTCGCTGATCGCCACCCCGCCGGTCGACCGCCTGGCAGTGCGCACCTTCATCTCGCCCTTCGATCCGCTGGTGATCCGCGAAACGCTGCTGCGCGAACGCTATCGCGGCGGGCACTCCTTCTACGTGGTGCCGCGCATCAGCGATCTCTCAGAAATCCATGATTTCCTGAAAGAATCCGTGCCCGAGCTGAAAGTGGCGGTGGCCCATGGCCAGATGCCGCCGGGCGAACTCGACGACATCATGAATGCCTTCTATGACGGCCAGTACGATGTGCTGCTGTCGACCACCATCGTCGAATCCGGCCTCGACATCCCAACGGCCAACACGCTGATCATCCACCGCGCCGACATGTTCGGCCTTTCGCAGCTCTACCAACTGCGCGGCCGCGTCGGCCGCTCGAAGGTGCGCGCGTATGCGCTGTTCACGCTGCCAGCCAACCGCAAGCTGACCGACACCGCCGAGCGCCGGCTGAAGGTGCTGCAATCGCTGGATACGCTGGGCGCCGGCTTCCAGCTCGCCAGCCACGACCTTGATATCAGAGGCGCCGGCAATCTTCTGGGCGAAGAGCAGTCCGGCCACATCAAGGAGGTCGGCTTCGAACTCTACCAGCAGATGCTGGAAGAGGCCGTCGCCGAGGTGAAGGATTCCGGCGAGGTGCAGGACGGCGGCTGGTCGCCGCAAATCGCCGTCGGCACGGCGGTGATGATCCCGGAAAGCTATGTTCCGGACCTGCAGCTCAGGCTGGCGCTCTATCGCCGCCTCGGCGATCTCGAAAACACCGAGGAGATCGATGCTTTCGGCGCCGAGCTGATCGACCGGTTCGGCCCGCTGCCGGAGGAGGTCAAGCATCTCCTCAAGATCGTCTTCATCAAGGCGCTCTGCCGCAAGGCCAATGTCGAAAAGCTCGATGCCGGGCCGAAAGGCGTCGTCATCCATTTCCGCAAGCGTGAATTCTCCAACCCGGTCGGGCTGGTCCGGTTCATCGGCGAGCAGGGGTCGCTGGCCAAGATCCGGCCGGACCACAGCGTCGTCTTCGTGCGCGACTGGCCAACGCCCGAGAAGCGGCTGGCGGGCTCCGCGGTCGTCATGACACAACTGGCGCGGCTGGTGGAGAAGGCGGCGGCGTAGGGCAGGGATAGGACACCGCCTCGCCAGGCGGGCATTCGCCACGCAGCCAAATCCGGTCTAGAATAGGAAATCGGCTTCGTGTATGGAGCCGCGATCCCTTTATGGGGCGGGTTGGCGGGCGATGGCGCCCATTTGTTTGTTAGACGCAATTCCGGGCGGAAAACCGCTTCACACTTTTCCTGGAATTGCTCGGAAAGAGCGTTGGGTGCAGCGATGACGAAATGGTCGCCGAATTCTTGGAGAGCAAAACCGATCAAGCAGGTTCCTGCTTATCCGGACCTTGCCGCGCTGAAGACCACGGAAGCCCAGCTCGCGACCTTTCCGCCGCTGGTCTTTGCAGGTGAGGCACGCAAGCTGAAGAAGCAGCTTGCGGCCGTCGCTGCCGGTGACGCATTCCTTCTCCAGGGTGGCGATTGCGCCGAGAGCTTCGCCGAGCATGGCGCGGATAACATCCGCGACTTCTTCCGCGTATTCCTGCAGATGTCGGTAGTGCTGACCTTCGCCGGCGCACAGCCGGTGGTGAAGGTCGGCCGCGTAGCCGGCCAGTTCGCCAAGCCGCGTTCGTCCGACAACGAGACCAAGGGCGGGGTGACGCTGCCCAGCTATCGCGGCGATATCATCAACGGCATCGAATTCGACGCCAAGTCGCGCATTCCCGATCCTGCCCGCCAGGAGATGGCCTACCGCCAGTCGGCGGCGACGCTCAACCTTCTGCGCGCCTTCGCGCAGGGCGGTTATGCCAGCCTGGAGAATGTGCATAGCTGGATGCTCGGCTTCGTGTCCGACAGCCCGCAGGGCGAAAAGTATGAGTCGCTCGCCAACCGCATCACCGAGACGATGGACTTCATGAAGGCCGTCGGCATCACCTCGGAAACTAACTACGCCCTGCGCGAAACCGATTTCTACACCAGCCACGAGGCGTTGCTGCTCGGTTATGAGGAGGCGCTGACCCGCGTCGATTCGACCTCCGGCGACTGGTATGCCACCTCGGGCCATATGATCTGGATCGGCGACCGTACCCGCCAGCCCGACCATGCGCATGTCGAATATTGCCGGGGCATCAAGAACCCGCTCGGGCTGAAATGCGGCCCGTCGCTGACGCCGGACGGCTTGCTGGAGCTGATCGACCTGCTCAATCCCGAGAACGAGCCCGGCCGGCTGACACTGATCGCGCGCTTCGGTTCCGACAAGGTCGCCGACCATCTGCCGAAGCTGGTGCGCGCGGTGCAGAAGGAAGGCCGCAGCGTGGTGTGGTCTTCGGACCCGATGCACGGCAACACGATCGAGGCCGCCGGCTACAAGACGCGGCCGTTCGACCGCATCCTGAAGGAGGTGCAGACCTTCTTCGAGGTGCACCGCGCCGAAGGCACGCATCCGGGCGGTATCCATGTCGAGATGACCGGCAAGAACGTCACCGAATGTACCGGTGGCGCGCGCGCCATCACCGCCGAGGAGTTGCAGGACCGCTACCACACCCATTGCGACCCGCGCCTCAACGCCGACCAGGCGATCGAACTTGCCTTCCTGGTCTCGGATCTCTTGAAGAAGAGCCACCCGGTGCAGCACAAGCAGGCCGTCAACGGCTGAGCTTGATTTCGGCATGAATGGTTGACGGAAGAAGCGCTGGAGAAATCCGGCGCTTTTCTTTTGGTTGGTTCAGTGCCCGCGTTCCCACCGCAAGTTGGCGAGACGGTGGTCGGCAAAGGCGGTTCTGGAAAACTCGATCCGCTTTTCCGGAAATTCGCAGATCGCCTGAACGCCGAACGCGCCGAGGCGAATGCGCCATGTCCGCGGCTCCATCGGCTTGGCCTTGGCAAAGCCGCGGCAGGTCAGTAGCGCAATGTTGGCACCTTTGGGGTCGCGCGCCGAGCGGTAGCGGATCGCTTCCAGCCCGGCCTCGCGGGCGACATCGGCAATGGCTTGGCAGGCCGCGTAGTCGGTCGGATGTATCCATGTAGCCGCGTCGCGATCAAGCGGCTTCCGGGTGAGATCGATTGCCCCAGCGCATTTAATCGCGGCGGCAAAGGCCGTGTATTCGGCGGCATCGCTCGGCCAGGGTGTTTCGGGCGACTCGGCAAAGAACAGCAGCCGGTAGAAGGCCATTTCGGCCACCGCGGTCATCATGGTCTCGGCCGCATAGTAGACGCCCTTGGTCCTGCCGGCGCGGCGGAAGCGTGAGCCATGCGGATAGACCGAGCCGTAGCGGAAGGGCGTCGTCAGGAGATAGTGGAGATGGCGGCATTCGACGGGAATCTGTGGTTTGGTTTCCTCGATCAGGTCTTCCAGCATCTCCTGCTCGTCGAGTGTGTCGACGATTTTCAGCGTCGAGACATGGTGCTGAGCCTCGACCATGCGCCAGTATTTGCCGTCGATGCCGACGGCCTCAGACGAGAGCGCGTCGGGAGTCCAGATAGGCGATGACATCGACAAGTCCGGTGATGGTGAGGATTTTTTCAAGCGGAGCGGCGTCGAACGCCGTGTTGGCGTTCTTCAGCCATGCCCGGGCGACAGCCGCGTCGCCGCCGACAATGGCGTCGAGCGAGCGGAACAGCCTGACGAACAGCACGGCGAGCTCGAATGGCTTGGTGCCGCGCTCGAGCAGGAATTCGTCCCTGCGCATGCGCGAAACCGTGGCCTCCGAAACGCCTATTACCGAGGCCAGCATCCTGGCGGTGATGTCCAGCAGATCGGCCGCGCGCAGCGTTGCCTTGGTCAGGACTGCATTATCGGCTGTCTTGGCAGCGGTTTGAGGTTGCATCGCGTCGTTTTCCTATTTCTATAGAAAATATAGCCCACAGAAATTCACATGGAAAGGGGTGCGCGCAAAACAATCCGCAGAGGCGATCGACGGGAGGCTCAGTCCTTCTTGTAGAGCAGCCAGCTTTTGCCGGCCCGGCCGGCCATCGTCGAGTGCTTGGTGACGCGGTTGCGGCCGCTGACCTTCGAGCGATAGAGCGCCCGATCGGCCTTGGTGTAGAGATCTTCCGGCCCCTCGGCCTCGGATGCCATGCAGATGCCCATCGAGACGGTGACGGTGCCGTAGTTGGTGCCGGTCTGGCTGCTGGTGAACGCCGTCTGCTCGATGAGGGCGCGAATGCGCTCGGCGATCTCGTAGGTGGCGTCCTCGCTAGCGCCCTCGATGATCAGCGCGAACTCCTCGCCGCCGGTGCGGGCAACGAACATGTCGCCGCGAATGCTGGTCTGGAAAATGTCGGCGATGATCTGGATGATCTTGTCGCCGACCGGGTGGCCGTAGCGATCGTTGATGTCCTTGAAGCGATCGATGTCGGCAAGGACCAGGGCGTTGAACAAGATACCCTTGTTGCTGTTGTAGATCCTGGTGATTTCCTTGTCGAAGGCGCGGCGATTCCAGATGTGGGTCAAGGGATCGGTATCGGCCAGCCGCTTGTACTCTTCGAGCTTCGACTTGACGCTCTCGAGTTCGGCCGTCTTGTCGCTGAGCATCGATGCCACCTGCCGGCCGTGATCGATCGTCGAATTGGTGGCAGTCGCCATGGCGCTGGCGATCTTTTGCAAAAGATCCTGGGACAGGAGGCTGCGGCCGCTGAGCCCGCTCGATGTCTCATCGAGGATCCTGCCGTATTTCTCGATGTGGCTGCGCTCGCTCCGCAACAGCGAAGCGACCGCCTCAAGCTCCCTTGCAATGACGTCCCTGGCATGCTCGACGATGCCGGGACCATGGTTATGGGCAAAGAAAGTGCGCCCGATCTGGTCCAGTTCATCCTGTGTCGGCCGGTTGCTCAGCGAAACGACGGCGAGGCTGAGGTCGCGATTGGTGCCGCTCAGTGCCTCGTAGAAGATCTCGTAGTTGCGCGGCAGGCCGAGCACACCCAGTTGGCGCATTGTGGCGACAACCGTGGCTGCGATGTCGGTGCTTCGTTCTGTCGGGGCTGCTGCCGGCTGCATGTTCTGATCACTCTTCCCCTCGGATCCCGCCGCAGAGTTTGCGGGTTCCATGTGTCGCCGACCTGGGGAATGCTACCCGATAGTCCAGAACAATTTGCGAAGAGACGCGTCCCCACCTACGGCCTTCGCTTGCCGTGACTATAAATGCGCCCGCGCTAAAGTTTCCTTAATTTAAAAAACCGGAGAGGTGACAACGCCAGTTTGATGGCGCTGAATCCGGAATTCGCGCATTGCACTCTCAAAAATGAAACTGAATTTCGGATTCGCCGCGCCAGCACATGTCGCATTTGCTTGCGCGTGGCCACCGCAAAGCTGGAATCCTGATGGCGATGCTCGGGCCAAGCAGAGTTTTCTTCAAGAAGGGGTCGACATGAGCGACAGTCATCGAGGATCGTGTCTGTGCGGAGCGGTCCGCTTCAGAACGCACGGAGCGCTACGTGGCGTCGTCTATTGTCATTGCTCGCAATGCCGCAAGCAGAGCGGACATTTCTACGCCGCGACCAATGTTGCCAACGCCGACATCGTGATCGAAGGCACGGAAAGCATCACCTGGTACGAGGCATCCGCCTTCGCCAGGCGCGGTTTTTGCAAAGCGTGCGGGTCGGTGCTGTTCTGGAAGCCGCGAGACCAGGACTACATTTCAGTCATGGCGGGGTCGTTCGACAAGCCGACAGGCCTTGAGGGCGAATGCCATATTTTCGTCGGCGACAAGGGCGACTATTATTCGATCGACGACGGCCTGCCACAGTTTGAAAAATCGACACCGTCCATACCGGTCGCCGAATGATTCTTGGAAAAATCGCCTTATTTCGTTGATCTGGCCAGCAATTGCATTATCCCGTGCCGGTGATTCGGAAAGGGGTTTGGCATGCAGCGGCTGATCGGCGCTTATTTCAATTCGGTGCGGGCGTTTCGCAAGCTGGCCGCCGGCGAGAAGGCTTTCCAGCAGGAACTGGTGCTGCTTGCGCTTGCCTTGCCGCTCGGCTGGTTCGTTTCGATCTCATGGCGCGGCTATGCCTTGTTGATCGGCGCGGTGCTGCTGCTGATCCTGGTCGAAGTGCTGAACACCGGCATCGAGGCGGCATGCGATGCCTTCAGCCGCGAGTTCAATGTCGACATCCAACTGGCGAAGGACTGCGGTTCGCTGGCGGTGCTGATTTCGGTGCTCATCGTCGCCGGTGTCTGGGGCATCGCCATCATCGAGCGGATCACGGGCCTACCGATCTAACACTTCGGCTCCTATATGACGGTTACCCCGACCTGATCCCGCCCCAGATTCATTCCGAAAAGTGGTGTCGACTTTTCGGGATCATGGTCTGAGGAAATGTCATGTATGAGGCCACAAAAACTCTGCTTCTCGAACGAGCTGGACTGCCGGACGATCTGCGCTGGCTTGCTGAGAAATACCCGCGTGAAAACTGGCAAGGCCATGCCAACATCCACGGCATCGCCAATATGTGGCTGCAGCGGCACGACATGTTCCGCGAACTCGGCGGCATGCTGACCAACGGTATCGGCGACTACCGCGAGGGCAGGCTGACGGCCCCCGACTTCGCGCGCTGGTTCGCGCCGCGCCTCAATCATTTTCTCGGCAATCTCGACGGCCACCACAATGTCGAGGATTACCAATATTTCCCGGTCTTCACCAAGGCCGAGCCCCGGCTGAAGCGCGGCTTCGAGATACTCGATGCCGACCATCACTCGATCCACGAAGGGCTGGAGCGCAATGCCGAGGCGGCCAACGCCTTCATCAAGACGCTTCAGGAGAGCGAGGACAGACAGCGCTTCGCCGCCGACGCCTATGCTAATGAAAACAGCCGGCTGATCGCCATGCTGAGCCGGCATCTTGCCGACGAGGAAGACCTTATCATCCCGCTGATCCTCGATCGGGGTGATGTGGCGCTCGGCGTTGATTGACGTCAGCTCTCCTTGGCGCGCTCTCTCTTGGCGATGTGACGGGCGACGAACCAAGCAAGGATCGCCACGGTCAGGCCGATGCCAAGCCCGACCAACAACCGTTCGTGACGCATGAACGCCTGGCCGATGAAGTGCTCGGCCCCCAGTCCAAAGACATAACCGATCGTGCCGAACAGCACCGCCCAGATCGCCGATGAAATGGCGTTGAGGATGACGAAGCGCGGCGCCGCGATGGTGGAAAGGCCGGCCGCGATGCCGCCGACCAGGCGCATGCCGTAGACATAACGGTTCGACAGCACGAAGATGTTGGGGTGCGAGTTAAGCAGGCGATAGGCGCGGCGGAAACCGGGCCGCTTGCTCAGTCTGACGACATAGGGATGGTTGGCAAAGCTTCGTCCAAGGATGAAGAAGAACGTGTCGCCGGCAAAGGCGCCAAGGGCTGCCGCGACAAAGGCGTGCCACGGCACGAAGACGTTCTGGTGGGCGAAGAAGCCGCCGAGGATAGCGGCACTTTCACCTTCGGCGACGCAGCCCAGAAAGACCGCGAGCAGCCCGTATTGTTCGATGAAATGATGGATCGCGTCGGTCATGAAGTCGACTGCGAAGACAGCCTTTCGTCGATCCGCTTGACGAGATCGGCCAGTCGCACGATCTCGTCGCGCATGCCGAGGATCTGGCCGTGGCGGAGTTCATCCAGTTTTTCATGCAGCGCCATGATCTCGATCTCGGCCTTGAGGTTGACCTCGTAGTCGTGGGCGGCGTCGATGCGGTCGCGCGCCGCCTGACGGTTCTGCGACATCATGATCACCGGTGCCTGCAAGGCGGCGATCATCGAGAGGACGAGGTTGAGGAAGATGAAAGGGTAGGGGTCGAACGACTCTCGCCCCAGCAGCCACCAATTGGCGCCGATCCAGAGGATCAGGAAGGCGATGAAGGAGAGGATGAACGTCCACGAGCCGCCGACGCGCGCTATGGCGTCGGCGATACGGTCGCCCGCACCCTGAAGACCGGCAAGATTGTCATTGATGTCCTGTGCTATGGGCTTGCGGTCGACGGTGCTTTGCAGCACCCGCCTCTCAAGCTCGCTCAAATTCTCCGGGTTTCGCCTCAGCCAGCGATTGGCCAGTTCGGGCACGGTCTTGTTCATGGATGTCTCCATACAAAGCATCGGCTTGGCAGCCTGGTTTCCATATAGGAAGATGCCGGTTCGTCAAAAGCAGGACGTGAGGATGCAAGCAGAATGCCCAATTTCGCAAAAATCCGCGCACGCGCTGCAAAACGCAAAGGCGGCGAAGAGGAACTGACGTCGCTGCTGGGCCCGGCGCCCGACAATGCCGCCGTGGCAGAGATCGCGGACGATCGCATTCTGTCTGTTATGGCCGAGCGCGTCTTTGCCGCCGGTTTCGTCTGGCGCGTCATCGAACAGAAATGGCCGGGCTTCGAAGAGGCGTTTCTCCACTTCGAGCCGAAACGGCTGTTGTTTCAGCCCGATGATTTCTGGCACGATCTGACTTCCGACCAGCGCATCGTGCGCAATCCGCAGAAGATCAAATCCGTTCGCGACAACGCTGCCTTCGTCGAGCGCGTGTCGAAGGAGCATGGTGGCTTCGGCGAATTCCTCGCCAACTGGCCGGCCGACGACCAAGTCGGGCTGATGGCCTATCTCGGCAAACATGGCAGCCGGCTCGGCGGCAACACCGGCCAGTATTTCCTGCGCTGGCTAGGCTGGGATGCCTTCGTCATTTCGGGCGATATGGCGGCGGCATTGCGCGACTCGGGGCTCGAAATCGCCGAAAGCCCGACCTCGAAGAGAGATCTCGACAAGATCCAGGCCCAGATCAATCAGTGGGCGGCGCAGACACGTCTGCCGCGCCGCCACATATCGCGCATCCTGGCGATGTCGATCGGGGAGAACCATTCTCCGCAATCGTTGCGCGAATATATGGGTGACGACTGATCGCCGGCAGTGCGGCCACAATCGGCCGGAGTGGTCCAAACGAACGCCATTGCCCGGTGAAATTTGCCGCGCTAAGTCAGCAGGCATGACCAAGAACCTCGACATCCTGCGCATCGCGATCGCCCAGCTTAATCCGACAGTCGGCGACATTGCTGGCAATCTCGCCAAGGCCCGCGAGGCGAGGGCGGATGCCGCCCGCCAGGGCGCCGATCTCGTTCTCTATACCGAGCTTTTCCTCGCCGGCTATCCGCCGGAAGATCTGGTGCTGAAGCCGGCTTTCCTGAAGGCCTGCGAAAAGGCGGCACAGGACTTTGCCGCCGATACCGCCGACGGCGGTCCGGGCGTCATCATCGGCACGCCATTGAAGCGCAAGAGCGGCACGCACAATTCGATTGTCTTCGCCGATGGCGGCAAGATCATCGCCGAGCGCTACAAGCTCGATCTGCCGAATTACGGCGAATTCGACGAGAAGCGCGTTTTCCAGGCCGGGCCCGAAATTCAGGGGCCGGTCAATTTCCGCGGCGTGCGGATCGGAGTTCCGATCTGCGAGGACATCTGGGGCGATGTCGACATATGCGAGACGCTGGCCGAAAGCGGGGCGGAAATCCTGCTGGTGCCGAATGGCTCGCCCTATTATCGCGCCAAGATCGATGTCCGCCACCAGGTCGTCATCCGCCAGGTCATCGAGTGCGGACTGCCGATGATCTACGCCAACCAGCTTGGCGGCCAGGACGAGCTGATCTTTGATGGCGCGTCGTTTGCCATTGGCGCCGACAAGACACTGGCCTTCCAGATGAGCCAGTTCGAGGAAGCGGTCGACGTCACCACCTGGAAGCGTCAAGGCGATCACTGGGTTTGCTCGGAAGGGCCGATGTCGAAGATCCCGGACCGCGAGGAGGCGGATTATCGCGCCTGCATGCTGGGCCTGCGCGACTACGTCAACAAGAACGGCTTCAAGAACGTCGTGCTCGGTCTCTCGGGCGGCATCGATTCGGCGATCTGCGCCGCCCTTGCCGTCGATGCGCTCGGCGAAGAACGCCTGCGCGCGGTGATGATGCCTTACCGCTATACCTCGAAGGACTCGCTGAAGGACGCCGAGGATTGCGCCCGTGCGCTCGGCTGCCGCTATGACATCGTGCCGATCTTCGAGCCGGTCGAGGGCTTTCTGCATACGTTGACGCAGATGTTCGAAGGCACCAAGGAAGGCATCACCGAGGAGAATTTGCAGAGCCGCGCGCGCGGCACCATACTGATGGCGATCTCCAACAAATTTGGCTCGATGGTCGTCACCACCGGCAACAAGAGCGAGATGTCGGTCGGCTACGCCACGCTCTACGGTGACATGAACGGTGGCTTCAATCCGATCAAGGATCTCTACAAGATGCAGGTCTATGCTCTGTCGCGCTGGCGCAACAGCCATGTGCCGCCGGGCGCGCTCGGGCCGTCGGGCGAGGTGATCCCGAAGAACATCATCGACAAGGCGCCATCGGCGGAATTGCGCGAGAACCAGACCGACCAGGACTCGCTGCCGCCCTATCCGGTGCTGGACGACATTCTCGAATGCCTGGTCGAAAACGAGATGGGCGTCGACGACATCGTTGCGCGCGGCCATGACCGGGCAACGGTGACGCGCATCGAGCACTTGCTCTACATCGCCGAATACAAGCGCCGGCAGGCGGCTCCGGGCGTGAAGATCACCAAGAAGAATTTCGGCCGCGACCGCCGCTACCCCATTACCAACCGCTTCAGAGATGGCGGTTAGACACGGAAGGCGCACGGCGGCCTCGACCGGAGATAGCCATGCCCGACTGTGAAATCAGCTTCGACCTGTCACGGATCGATTTCCGGGCGACATCCGACCTGCTGATGGCAAGCTATTGGGGCGTTGGATGCAGTGACGAAGTCCATCGTCGCGCCTTTGCCAATTCGCTTTGCGTCGGCGCTTACATCGATGGCAAGCAAGTCGGCTTCGGCCGGGCAATCACCGATCGCACGGTGTTCGCATATCTCGCCGACATCATCATCTGGCCGGAGAACCGCGGGCAGGGCATAGGTGGACGCCTCGTCCAGGCCCTGATCGATCATCCTGAAGTCAGGACTGTTTTCCATTGGAGCCTGTCGACCAGCGACGCCCATGGTTTGTATGAAAAGCTTGGGTTCAAGCCATCGACCGATGGCCGCTACATGCGCCTGGATCGCATTCCTGGGTGAGACACGCGGCGCCGACATTGTTGCAAAATAATCGCAGTGGTTGGACCAGATACGCTTTTGGCGTGTACTGATCTTGGCGATGCATCTGCGCGTCTCTATAAGGACGTCTCCGCGATTCATTTGCGGGAGGTCCGAATGGCAGTATTTCAAATGGTAATGCGAGGCCGCGAAGCCTAGGTCTCATCGGGCGCTCCGCGAGGGTTTTGTCCTCTCACGGAAGCCGGATCGAGCACAGGCTTATGCCGATGCCGGTCGCCGCCCGATTACGGGCGAGACGCCAAATATGCCACTCCGCTTTCTGGGCGCTCATTGGCCCCTTGCGCGGCTTCTTCAATTTTCGACTTTACTGGGATCGGGCTCGTTTGCGCCCGAATGACATCATGGCTCGTTTTCGAATCGATTTGCGCGCGAGCGCCTTTCGCAGCGTTCTTGGCTTCACGCTCACCCATTGGCGGCGCCAGCCGTGGCGGCTTTTGCTCATCATGGGCGGCTTCCTGCTGTCGACGCTGGCCGACGTCCTGACGCCGCTCTATTCCGGCCGGTTGGTCGACGCTGTCGCCAGCAGCGCCGGCGCGGACGCCATTGCCTGGAATGCCGCGGTGACGGCGTTTTCGATGCTGATGGCCCTTGCATTGACCGGCGTTGTTTTGCGCAACCTTGCCTTCATGGGCATCGTCGAATTGACGTTGAAAATGATGGCGGATATCGCCGCCGACGCCTTCCATCGCGTCCAGCGCTTTTCCACCGACTGGCATGCCAACAGCTTTGCCGGCTCGACCGTGCGCAAGGTGACACGCGGCATGTGGGCGCTCGACTTGCTCAACGACACGATCCTCATCGCGCTGCTGCCGTCCGTCGTCATGCTGGTCGGCTCGACGCTGCTGCTCGGCTGGTTCTGGCCGCTGATGGGCGCGGTCGTCGCCGCCGGTTCGATGCTGTTCATCATGGTCACGACGATGCTGTCGCTTGGCTATGTCGCCCCGGCGGCAAGGCTCGCGAACACCTGGGACACGCGCCTCGGCGGCTCGCTGGCCGACGCGGTGAGCTGCAACGCCGTGGTCAAGGGCTTTGGCGCCGAGGAGCGCGAGGAGCGTCGCCTCGCCAGGGTCGTCGCCAAATGGCGTGCGCGCACGCGCCGCACCTGGGTGCGCGGCACCATCAACGGCACCACGCAAGGGGCGCTGCTGCTGGTCATGCGGGCCGCGGTGATCGGCCTGGCGCTGATGCTGTGGTCGTGGGGACAGGCGAGCGCCGGCGACGTCGCCTTCGTGCTGACCTCGCTCTTCGTGCTGCAGGGCTATCTCAGGGATATCGGCACGCATATCCGCAATCTGCAGCGCTCGATCAACGACATGGAGGAGCTGGTCGATTTCCAGTCCGAACCGCTCGGCATCGAAGACCGGCGCGGCGCCAAGCCGATCCGGATCACTGAAGGGGCTATCCGCTTCGACGACGTCACTTTTCACTATGGCAGTCACCGATCGGCGCTCTACCGTGACTTTTCGGTCGACATCGCGCCGGGTGAACGTGTCGGGCTAGTCGGCCATTCGGGATCGGGCAAGACGACCTTCGTCAAGCTGATCCAGCGCCTCTATGACGTGAATGCGGGAAAGATCCTGGTCGACGGTCAGGACATCTCGCAGGTAGCGCAAGCGTCGCTGCGCGGGCAGATCGCCATCGTCCAGCAGGAACCGATCCTGTTCCATCGGTCGCTGGCCGAGAACATCGCCTATAGCAGGCCGAGCGCGACGCAGGATGAGATCGAGCACGCCGCAAAGCTGGCGAGCGCGCATGATTTCATCACCAACCTGCCGAAGGGCTACGGCACTCTGGTCGGCGAACGCGGTGTGAAACTGTCGGGCGGCGAGCGTCAGCGCGTGGCGATCGCGCGCGCCTTTCTTGCCGATGCGCGCATCCTGATCCTGGACGAGGCGACATCGAGCCTCGATTCGGAATCGGAGGTGCTGATCCAGCAGGCGATGGAGCGGCTGATGGTCGGCCGCACCACATTGGTCATCGCGCACCGGCTTTCGACGGTGCGGGCGCTTGACCGGCTGCTGGTTTTCGATCGCGGAAACATTGTCGAGGAAGGCTCGCATGACGAACTGATCCGGCTGAAAGGCGGCATCTACCGTCGCCTGTTCGAGCGCCAGGCGCTGGAACTGACCAAGGGTCTGGCTGTCTGATCTGAGGAGGCCTCCGGCTTTGGCCGGGGGTCACCTCTAGTCCTGTCACTCAGCGTGTGCCGGTCGAGCAAACCGGACTGTGAAGTCCATTCCAGATTCTGAGTTTGGGACGTCTGTTTACGTTACCGATGGAGATGCGTTGTTTCTATCGGTGGTTGATATATGCATATCAAAGCAACCTCAAGCGGTTTTCACGATGCATCTTGTTTCCGCAAATGCCGGTCCGGGAAAGGTGGCTGCGCCGTCGGTGCTGGACTCTCAGCACGGCTCGGTCCGGCCGCTCGCTGCCGAAGATCTCGAGCGCGTCGCCGAACTCTTCCTGACGAAGTTTCGCCGGCGGCGGCGTCATCTCCTCGATCGCGCGATCGCGGAGACGACCGAGTATATGAGAGAGATTTATCTTGGCCCAGCCGGCCAGTCCGGTGCCAGTAACGCTCTTGTCCAGATTAACCGGCAGGGTCGTCTGGGTGGGTTCCTCGGCGTCCTGAAAGCCCGCTACGAGCTTAACGGAGCGGCATTGAATGCGGCCATCATCGGTCCGCTCATGGCCGACCCCGGCACCGACGATGGCTCGGCGGGACCGCAATTGCTGCGTGCCTTGCACCAAGGCGAATTCGATCTGCAACTGACCGATTCGGCCAACCGGACATCTCTGGCCTTCGCGCGCCCGATGAAGTATCAGCTCCTGCCTGTGCATTGTCTGGGATGGACCTGTATTTTCCGGCCGGCCGCGATGGCCGCCTCCGCACTGCACCGTAAATGGCCCGGCCTGCCTCGCTTGGCACTCGATCCCTGCGCGAGAGCACTCGATGCTCTTGCGAAAAGAAGGTTCGAGCCCCCCGTCCAGCTTTCATCGTCGCAACGCGTCCACCGTGAGACGATCGATGCCGCGCAATTTGCCGAGCGGCTGCCGACCTTGCTGTCCGATTACGCTCTTCGGCCGAGTTGGAAGGATGGCGAGTTGCCACGGCTGCTCGCGCTGGCCGCCGTGAAGCGGGCCGACGGCCCGCTTCATTTCGGTGGGACTTACGGCGAAACGGGCAAAATGCTCGGTTGTTATGCCTTCTACGGTCAAGCCGGCGACATCGCGAACCTGTTGCAAATCCAGTCGTCCGGATCTCACTGGCGCGCGACGCTGGATGGGCTTATCGCGGCCGCGTGGGATATGGGCTGCGTGGGCATCACGGGGCAGACGCAGAGCAGATTCATGCCTCAACTCTTTGGCTACAAGAATCTCTTCTTCCGCTATGCCGGGGGGACGATGGTCCGCTCGCGAATCGCCGAGGTCACGGAAGCGGTCCGCTCCGGTGACATCTTTATCGGTGGGGTGATGGGCGACCGCTGGACCCGTCTTAGTTCCGACGACTTCGGCCACTGATTGCCTTCGACAACTTGTTCGTCGGCGCCATCGGCTGGCTGCGCTCGGTCAAGGCGGGCGCCGTCAGGCTGGCCGCCGCCTATGCGCCGCCTGAGACGCGCCACCCCGGCCTTTTCATCGCGTTCGCCATGTTCTATGTCTGCCGGGCAGCGCGGGGGCGCGTCTTGTCAATCGCAAAAGCATCCGGTACGCCCCACTCATGACAGTTACCGTTCGTTTCGCCCCGTCGCCAACCGGCCGCATCCATATCGGCAATGCGCGCACGGCTCTGTTCAACTGGCTGTTTGCCATGAACAACAAGGGCCGCTTCATCCAGCGCTTCGACGACACCGACATTGCCCGCTCGAAGCAGGAATTTTCAGACGCGATACTCTACGATCTGCATTGGCTGGGCATTTTCCCGGACGCCACCGAGTACCAGTCGCGACGCTTCGAGGTCTATGACGCAGCGGTTGAGAGGCTGAAGGCATCAGGCGTTCTCTATGCCTGCTACGAAACGCCGGAGGAACTGGATCTCAGGCGCAAGGTGCGCCGAACGCGCGGCCTGCCGCCGGTCTATGGTCGTGAGGCGCTGACGTTGACCCAAGAGCAGATCGCCGAATACCAGGCCGATGGCCGCCGGCCGCACTGGCGTTTTCTCCTCCCCAATTTCTCGGGCGATCCGCAACAGCCGGAACGCACCGAAATCCACTGGAACGATCTGGTGCGCGGCGAGGAAACCGTCGACCTCGCCTCGCTTTCCGATCCGGTGCTGGTGCGCGAGGACGGCACCTATCTCTATACGCTGCCCTCAGTGGTCGACGACATCGAGATGGGCGTCAGCCATGTCATCCGTGGCGACGACCACGTCACCAATACCGGCGTGCAGATTGCCCTGTTCCAGGCACTGGCTGCCGTGTCGCCGGTGTTCGGCCACCACAACCTGTTGACCACGGCATCGGGCGAAGGACTGTCGAAACGCACCGGCGCGCTCTCCATCGAAAGCCTGCGCGAGGACGGCATCGAGCCGATGGCCGTCGCCTCGCTGGCCGTGCTGGTCGGCACCTCGGAGAATGTCGCGGCGGTGCCGACTATGGGTGAACTCGCGGAGCGCTTTGATCCTGCGGCGACATCGAAATCCGCGGCCAAGTTCGACCCTGACGAGCTGTTCGTGCTCAACCGGACACTGCTGCATCATATGCCGTTCGCCGAGGCGCAAGACCGGCTGATCGTGCTCGGCGTTTCGGGCGAGCAGGCCGAACCGTTCTGGCTGGCGGTGCGAGGCAATCTCGATCGGCTGGCCGATGCGGTCAACTGGTGGCGTATCGTGCGCGAAGGACCGCAGGAGAAGCCGGAATTTTCCGATGACGACCGCGATTTTCTTGGTCAGGCCTTCGATCTGTTGCCGGAGGAACCCTGGAACGGGACGATCTGGAAAGACTGGACGGGCAAGATCAGGGAAGCGACCGGCCGCAAAGGCAAAGCCCTGTTCATGCCGCTCAGAACAGCCCTTACCGGACTGCCTTCGGGGCCGGAGCTTGCAGATCTATTGCCGCTGATGGGTCGGGAAGGAACGTTGGCCCGACGACCCTGATTTTGCGTTGTTCCGGCGGCAGCGCGGACACCGGCGAGGTCACCGGCTTGGCGGAAAGCCGTTTTATGGCGTCGCGGTCGAGTCCGCCTTCGAGATTTGCAAGGGTTTCCGGATCAACGCCCGGGTCTGGCTTGGAAACGGGGACTGGGATGAACGGTGCAGCGTCCGTTTCGGGCTGCGATTGCTCCGGGCTTGGCGGGTTGCCGGCGATGATCTGGAAGCCCTGCGCGGCGGCGTTGCAGCCGCAAGCCGGCGGCCGCGACATGTCGGGCTGCTTGTAGAGATAGGCGGTCGGCAATTCGCTGTAGGGCCGGCCGGTGACCGACGACGTCATCGAGGCCGAATCGTCGTCCATGCCGCGCGAGTAGAAAACCTGCATCTCGGTGCCGGGGCAGCTCGATTCGCAATTCTTCTGGTCGCGTTCGAAATCGCCTGCCGAGGCCGAGTTCGACATCGGAAAGAAGTATCCGTCGCAGGTGCGCACACAGGAAGTGTGGAATTCACCGCCGACGCTCGGAAAGTCCGGTACGCCGGGCCGGTTGAGCACCCGGCGAACGTCGCGCTCCTCGCCGGGATCGTCAGGCTGGTCAAGTGTATTATCGAGCGTATCGAGCTGCTGGCTGTTGCCGCCGAAAAGCTGGTCGAACAGGTTTGTGCTGCCGCCGTCGCGGTTGGCTTCCTGGAGGGGAGCACGGCGTGGCGCAACGGTGTCGTTACGGCAGCCATTGGCATCAAGTGCCGCAAGGATGCGTCCGCGGTCACGGCGCGAGCCACCGCCGGCCATCCGCTCGCGCTTGTTTTGCAGGGCGTCGAGATTGGCATTCATGCGGTCGATGGTAGCGTTGAGCCCGGCGCATTGATTGAGGTTGCGGCCAAACAGCGAAAAGCCGCACCCGGCCCGGCTCGCCTGGCTGCGGGCTTTTGATATCTGCTCATGCTGCCTGGCAATTGCGGAATCGTATTTCCTGATCAGTGCCGGACCACCACCGCCACTGCGTGAGGCCGCGGCAAGATCGGCCTCCAACTGGCGGCAGACCCGCGACGCGGCCTGCGGTTCGGCCACCCAGGCGCTGGACAGCAGGAGGCCGAGCAGCACGGCAGTATGCGCCTGCTTCCACCCTCCGCTTGCCATCCGCCCAAACTCCGCCTGCCCAAATCCCGCCCGTTGGCCCGCAAGGCTATCGTGTTCGCGGTTAACTGCAGTTTATCGCGAAATCCGCGTTCAGCCCAGATTGACGACCGCCTGCGCCTTGTGGGCGGCTTCGACCACGGCAAGCGCCGTCATGTTGACGACGCCGCGCGAGGTGACCGACGGCGTCAATATGTGCGCCGGCATGTCCGTGCCGAGCAGGATCGGCCCGACATGCAGCGCATCCATCATGGTTCTGAGCGCGGTCAGCGTAATGTTGGCCGAATCGAGATTGGGGAACACCAGCAGATTGGCTTCGCCCTTCAGCCGCGAGTGCGGATAGACGCGCTGGCGCAGATGCTCCGACAAAGCGGAATCGGCATGCATCTCGCCGTCGCACTCCAACTCGGGCGCGATGCGCGCCAGGATCGCTGCCGCTTGCCGCATCTTGAGCGCGCTGGGTGAATCGCGCGAACCGAAATCCGAATGCGACAGGAGTGCTGCCTTCGGCTCGATGCCGAAGCGCTGGATTTCTTCCGCCGCCAGTACCGTCATCTCGGCGATCTCCTCGGCCGTCGGATCGACGGAGACGTGCGTGTCGGTCAGGAAAATGATGCCGCGCTGCGAGATCAGCATGGACAGCGTCGAGAGATCGCGATCCCTAACGCCGGTGCGCGGGCCGATGATCAGGGTGACGTTGCGCAGATGCCGCTCGAAGCGGCCTTCGAGGCCGCAGACCATGGCGTCGGCATCGCCGCGCTTCAGTGCAAGCGCTGCGATCACCGTGTTGTCAGTGCGCACCATGGTGCGCGCGGCCTCCGTCGTCACGCCGCGCCGGCCGGCGAGTTCGATCAGCAGGTCGACATAGTGGCGATAGCGCGGATCGTCTTCCGGGTTGATCAGGCCGAAATCGACGCCGGGCTTGATGCGCAAGCCATAGCGTTTCAGGCGCACTTCGATGACATGCGGGCGGCCGATCAGGATCGGCTCGGCGATGCCTTCCTCGAGTACCACCTGGGCGGCGCGCAGCACGCGCTCGTCCTCGCCGTCGGCATAAATGACGCGCTTGGCGCTCGACGCCTTGGCGGACGAGAAAACCGGCTTCATCACCAGGCCGGAGCGGAAGACGAAGCGGTTCAGTTTGTCGATATAGGCGGCGAAGGCGGTGATCGGCCTTGTCGCGACACCGGTGTCGCAGGCAGCCTTGGCGACGGCCGGGGCGATGCGCAGGATCAGGCGCGGATCGAAAGGCGAGGGGATCAGGAACTCGGGGCCGAAGATCGGCGTCTCGCCGGAATAGGCGCGAGCCGCGACATCGGACGGTTCTTCACGGGCGAGCGCTGCGATCGCCCGCACCGCTGCCATCTTCATCTCCTCGTTGATGGCGCTGGCACCACAGTCAAGCGCACCGCGAAAGATGTAAGGAAAACACAGTACGTTATTGACCTGGTTGGGAAAATCGGAACGGCCAGTGCAGATCATCGCGTCGGGACGCGCCGCGCGCGCCACCTCCGGCATGATCTCCGGATTGGGGTTGGCCAGCGCCAGGATTAGCGGCTTTGGCGCCATGTGCTGGAGCAGTTCCGGCTTCAGCACGCCTGCGGCCGACAGGCCGAGGAAGACGTCGGCGCCTGATATGACATCAGCCAGCGTGCGCGCCTCGGTATCCTTCACATAAGGGTCTTTCCAGCGGTCCATCTCGTCGGTGCGGCCCTTGTAGGCGACACCGAAACGGTCGGTGACCCAGATGTTTTCGACACGCGCGCCGAGCGAGACCAGCAGGTTGAGGCAAGCCAAGGCCGCCGCGCCGGCGCCTGAGGTGACGATCTTGATGTCCGATATGGTCTTGCTGGCGAATTCCAACCCGTTGAGCACGGCGGCGGCGACGATGATGGCGGTGCCGTGCTGATCGTCGTGAAACACCGGTATGCCCATGCGGGCCTTCAACTGCTCCTCTACCTCGAAGCACTCCGGTGCCTTGATGTCCTCGAGGTTGATGCCGCCGAAGGTCGGCTCCAGCGCCGAGATCGTCTCGACCATGCGCTCGATGCCGGGCGCGTCGATCTCGATGTCGAAGACGTCGATACCGGCGAACTTCTTGAACAGGACAGCCTTGCCCTCCATGACCGGCTTGGAGGCCAGCGGGCCGATATTGCCGAGGCCGAGCACCGCCGAACCGTTGGAGACGACACCAACCAGATTGGCGCGCGCGGTATAGTCGGCGGCGGTCGCCGGATCGTCGCGGATTTCCAGGCAAGGGGCGGCGACACCAGGCGAATAGGCGAGCGCGAGATCGCGCTGGTTACCGAGCGGCTTGGTCGCCTGGATCTCGAGCTTTCCCGGCCTTGGATGCTTGTGGAAGTAGAGGGCGGCTTCGTCGAGGTCCGAACGTGCCGTCTTTTTGCTCTCGCCTTCCATGCGGCCGCTCCCTCGAAATCTGCCTGGAGATTCCCTTTTAGCATGCAGCCGAGGTTTTTCGCGACGCTAATTGACGCGCCGGCGGCTTTACCCTGCGGCCCATAGAAAACCATTGTCTATCAAGTGCTTATGCCGATTTTATCGCAAATGTTTGCTGCTGGTCGGCAGGCGCGTCGATCAAAAGGCGCTGACGTAGAGACCGCCATCGACCGGTATGTTCTGCCCGGTCAGATAGCCGGCATGGACCGAGCACAGGAAAGCGCAGATCTGGCCGAATTCCTCCGGCGTGCCGAGCCGCTTGGCCGGAACATCGGCGCTGATGCGCGTCTTGCGGGCTGCTGCGGCGGCAGGATCCTCTGATGTGCCGGCCTCGTGCGGCCCGCGCAGCCGGTCGGTATCGAGCTTGCCCGGTAAAAGACTGTTGATGGTCACGTTGCGATCCGCCACCGTCCGCGCCACGCCGGCCAGGAACGAGGTCAGGCCAGCGCGCGCGCCGGACGACAGATCTAGGCCTGGAATGGGCACGTAGACCGATAGCGAGGTGATGTTGACGATGCGGCCGAAGCCGCGCGCCGCCATGCCGTCGAGGACAGCCTGAACCAGCTCGATCGGCGTCACCATGTTCTGGGTGACGCCTTCGAGGATCTTTTCGCGGTCGAGCGTGCGAAAATCGCGAAGCGGCGGTCCGCCGTTGTTGTTTACGAGGATATCCGGGTCCGGGCAGGCCGCGAGCAGCGCCTTCTGCACCTCGGGCTTGGAAACGTCGCCAACGACTTCCGTCACCCTGACGCCATGGCGCTGGCGCAACTCCGCGGCGGTTTTCGCCACCAGCTCTGCATTGCGCCCGTTGACGACGATGTCGCAGCCGGCCTCGGCCAGCGCCATGGCGCAACCGCGCCCAAGTCCCTTGCTCGAAGCGCAGACAATGGCCTTCTTCCCGCTGATACCGAGATCCATGATGATTTCTCCTTGTGAGCCGGCGGCAAGCTAGTCCTTCGGCTGGACCAATCGCAACCGTCATACGGTTGTTGCATGAATCGGGGCATAGGCTCTCGCGAAAGCAAGGGTGAAATCGCGATGTCCGGCCAAGAGCCCCGCACTTTTCGCAGCATGTTCATTTCCGACGTCCATCTGGGCTCGAAGGCGGCGAAGGCCGAATTCCTGATCGATTTCCTTAGACATCACGACGCCGACATCATCTACCTGGTCGGTGACATCGTCGACGGCTGGCGGCTGCGGCGGAGCTGGCACTGGCCGCAAAGCCATAACGACGTCGTGCAAAAATTGCTGCGCAAGGCGCGCAAGGGCGCCAATATCACCTACATCGCCGGCAACCATGACGAATTCGCCCGCCAGTTCCAGGGCGTGCATTTCGGCGGCATCGTTGTCGCCGACCGCGCCATCCACGAGACCGCCGACGGCAAGCGCCTGCTCGTCATCCATGGCGACCAGTTCGACACCGTCGTCCACAACGCGCGCTGGCTCGCCTACCTCGGCGACCACGCCTATGACGCGGCCATGCTGGTCAACCGCGTGGTGACGCGGCTGCGCCAGCTGCTCGGCCTGCCATACTGGTCGTTTTCCTCCTGGGCCAAGGTCAACGTCAAGAAGGCGGTGAACTTCATCGGCTCGTTCCAGACCATGCTTGCGGACGAGGCGCGCCGCTCGCATGTCGACGGCGTCATCTGCGGCCACATCCATCATGCCGTCATCGAGAATTTTGGCGATGTCCAGTACATCAACACCGGTGACTGGGTGGAAAGCTGCACGGCTGTGGTCGAGCATTTTGATGGCCGGATGGAAATCCTGACCTGGGCACAGGTGCTGCCCGAGGCGCCGGACGAGCCCTTTATCCCGTTGCTCATCGAAGACCGGGTTGGGCAGGCGGCATAGCGCCGGCGTTCGTCCGGACTCCGGGATCAATCGATTAGTCCAACCGGTTTCGCCCGGTTTTCGCCCATGTTAAGGGATCGATACGCGCTGCCATCCGGCCGAGTGCAGCGTTATTGGATCGATTCATGTCCCTGCCGCCGCTTTCGCCCGAACAACTCGTCAAGCCGCGCCATTTCGAACTGCGCATGAGCCTGATTTTCGCGACGCTGTTCGTGCCGCTCGGAACGCATCTGCCTTACTTTCCGCTGTGGCTACAGGCCAAGGGTTTTCATGCCGAGCAGATCGCCGTCATTCTGGCGGCCCCCATGTTCCTGCGCGTGGTGACGACGCCGTTGCTGACCGCGTTGGCTGATCGTGCCAGGGATCGCGCCGATGTCTACGTCGCGCTGGTAGCTGCGTCGCTGCTTTTGTCAGCCGGTTATTTCCTGACGCCGACCTACGCCATGGTGCTGGCGGTTTCGCTGGCGCTGACCATCGTCTGGACGCCGCATTCGCCGATCGCCGATTCGCTGGCGCTTTCGGGTGTGCGCCGCTTCGGCTCGAACTATACGAGCATGCGCAAATGGGGCTCGATCTCTTATCTGCTCGCCAATGTCGCCGGCGGCTTCATCCTGTCGGCAACCGGGTCGCGGGCGGTTCCGGTGATCATTCTCGTGGCGTTTGTCGCGGCCCTTGCCGCAGGGCTGCTGGCGCCGCGTCTTGGCCGTCCGCGGCGCGCTTCACCGCTGTCGGCCACAGACATCCAGCATTCAGCACCGAAGCTTCTCAACCCGTATTTCCTGTATTTTTCGATCGGCGTCGGCATCATCACCGCCAGCCACGCATTTCTCTACGGCTTCGTCTCCATCTACTGGAAATCGATCGGCCTCAGCGATTCGGTTGTCGGCCTTTTGTGGGCTTGGGGCGTGGTGTCGGAAGTCTGCATGTTCATGATGTTCACCCGCTTTTTCGACCGGTTCTCCGTCGTGTCGATCATGGTGATGGCAGGGATCGGCTCGATCGTGCGCTGGATCGCCTTTCCGCTGGTCTGGCCGCTCGGGCTCGGCGTTGCCGGATTTTTTGGCGTCCAGTCGCTGCACTCGGTTTCGGTGGCGTTGGTGCTGATCGGCCTGCAGAAGATGATCGGCGAAACGGTCTCCGAGGAGCGAACCGGTGCCGCGCAAGGCATTGCCTATTTCTCCAACGGCTTCTTCATGGCGGTGGTAACGCTGGCGTCCGGCCCGCTTTACGAGCGTTTCGGCGTCGACGGCTTTTTTGCCATGATCCCGATCGCCTTGATCGGACTGGTGCTGATCGGGTTTGCGGCGCGCTCAGCCCCACAGCGCCGTATCAGGCGGTGACACCAGCGATCCCTGATAGACAAGGCCGGGCACACGGTCGCGGGCAAGCAGCAGCGGACCGTCGAGGTCGACGAAATCTGCATCCTGAGCGAGCAACACCGCCGGGGCCATCGCCAGCGACGTGCCGACCATGCAGCCGACCATGACGCCGAAACCGAGTTCGCGGGCGCGATCGCGCAGCACACGGGCGGCGGCCCGGCCGCCCGACTTGTCGAGCTTGATGTTGACGGCGTCGTAGAGGCCAACAAGAGCTGCGAGGTTCTTCGCCTCGTGCACGCTTTCATCGGCGCAGATCGGCACGGGATGCGCGATATGGCCCAGGATCTCGTCATGGCCGGCCGGCAGCGGCTGTTCGATCAGCGCGATGCCTTGCTCGGCGGCGAATGCAAGGTTTGCAACGATATTGTCGTCGTTCCAGCCCTCATTGGCGTCGAGGATGATTCGGCTGTCGGGTGCCGCTTGCCTGACGGCGCGGATGCGGGCGATATCGTTGTCGCCACCGATCTTGACCTTGAGAAGCGGCCGTGCGGCATTGGCGCGGGCCTGCGCCGCCATCGCCTCCGGTTCGCCGAGCGACAGCGTGTAGGCGGTTTCGAGCGCCCGTAGTGGAGCGGCACCGATGCTGGATGCTACTGGTTTGCCGCTCAGCTTGGCTTCGAGGTCCCACAGGGCGCAGTCGATGGCGTTGCGGGCAGCTCCGGCCGGCATGGCATCGAGCAAGGCGGCCCGGCTGATGCCGCCGGCGATCCGGTCGCGCATGGCCTCGATCGTCTCGCGCACGCGGTCCATGGTCTCGCCATAGCGCTTGTAGGGAACGCATTCGCCGCGGCCGGCGTGGCCGCCCTCGCTGATCGTGCAGGAGATCACTTCGGCTTCGGTCTTGGAACCGCGCGAGATGGTGAAGGTTCCGGCGATTGGAAAACGCTCGGCCTCGACCGAAATGACACGCGCCATATTTTTCTGCTCCTGCTATGCGACAAGCGTTGTCGGCAAATCGACAGGTCAGACCCGTCAGGCTAAACAGGATGCCATGTTGACCATCGGCAAGCGCGACGCAAGCGGCACGACCGCAGGGGAGGCTGACCACGAACCGCGCGTGGCAATCGGCGAGGAGGACGGCGTTCTCGGCTGCGCCTTCTCCGGAATCTGGACGACACGGACCGTCGCGCTGATCGACGCCGACATGCGCAAGATCGAAAAACGAAGCGGCTTCAAGACCTTGGCGCTCGATGTTTCCAAGATCGAGAAGATGGACACCGCCGGCGCCTGGTTGATCGACCGGCTGGTAAGCGCCTTCGAGAAGAAGGGCGTCGAGATCCAGATGCAAGGCCAGAGCGAGATCGCTTCGATCCTGCTCGACGCGGTAGGCGAGGCCGTGCGGCGCGAACCCGAATCCGGCGCTGCCGGTCCGCCCAATATCGTCATCCGCGCGCTGGAGGCGGTCGGCCGCCGCGTCTACGAGATGCGCGACGACTTCCTTTCCTCGATGAACATCCTCGGCGCCACCATTCGCGGCGCGCAGATGAAGCTCGGCCGCGGCCACGCCGTCAACCCGGCGGCGATCTTCAACCAGATCGACCGCATGGGTGTCGGCGCCATTCCGGTGGTGGTGCTGATGTCGGCGATCGTCGGTGCCATCGTTGCCCAGCAAGGCGCCTATCAGCTCAGCTATTTCGGCGCCGATATATTCGTCGTCGACCTGGTCGGCGTGCTGATCCTGCGCGAACTCGGCGTGCTGATGACGGCGATCATGATCGCCGGCCGCTCCGGCAGCGCGATCACCGCCGAGATCGGCTCGATGAAGATGCGCGAGGAGGTCGACGCGCTGAAGGTCATCGGGCTCAACCCGATCGGCGTCCTGGTCTTTCCGCGGCTGGTGGCGCTGGTCATCGCCTTGCCGTGCCTGACCATCATCGCCAATTTCGCCGCACTCGGCGGCGGCATACTGGCTGCCTGGCTCTATTCCGACATCGCGCCGGCCGCCTTCCTCGACCGGCTGCGTGTCGCCATCGATCTCAGTACGATTTTCGCCGGCCTGATCAAGGCGCCGTTCATGGCCATGATCATTGGCACGATTGCCTCGGTCGAAGGCATGAAGGTCGGCGGCAGCGCGGAATCGCTCGGCCAGCACGTGACAGCCTCGGTGGTGAAGTCGATTTTCGTCGTCATCATCCTCGACGGGCTTTTCGCCATGTTCTACGCAGCGATCGAGTTTTGAAATGAAGCTGCGGCGCAGGACAAAGACGATTGCGGTGGCGGACGATGCGGGCGAAGGCGACATCGTGCTTTCCGCGCACAACATCAGCGTCTCCTTCGCCGACAAGCTCATCCTCGACAAATTGTCGCTCGATATCAGGCGTGGCGAAATCCTCGGCTTTGTCGGCGCCTCAGGTGCCGGCAAATCCGTTCTGTTGCGAACCATCCTTGGCCTGACGCGCAAGCAGTCGGGAACGATCAAGCTGTTCGGCGTCGATGTCGAGAAGGCCAGCGAAGTGGAGCGTCTGCGCATCGATATGCGGCTTGGCGTGCTGTTCCAGCACGGAGCTCTGTTTTCGGCACTAACGGTGCTGGAGAACGTCCAGGTGCCGATGCGCGAATATCTCGACCTGCCTAAGAAGCTGATGGATGAGCTGGCGCTGCTCAAGATCGAACTGGTCGGATTGCCGCCGGACGCGGCGCAGAAATTTCCGTCCGAACTTTCCGGCGGCATGATCAAGCGAGCGGCGCTGGCGCGGGCGCTGGCACTCGACCCCGATATCGTCTTCCTCGACGAGCCGACATCGGGCCTCGATCCGATCAGCGCGGCGGAGTTCGACGAGCTGGTGGTCAAGCTGCGCGATACGATGGATCTGACCGTCTACATGGTGACGCACGATCTCGACACGCTTTTCACCGCTTGCGACCGCGTGGCCGTGCTCGGCAAGAAGAAAGTACTGGTCGAAGGCACCATCGACGACATGCTGAAGAGCGAGGAGCCGTGGGTAAAGTCCTATTTCCGCGGAAAACGCGCTCGGCAACTTGATCTTGCCGCGCGCGCATAGCCATAAGTGGGACAATGGAAACCAGAGCCAATTACGTCATTGTCGGCATTTTCACGCTGGCCGCGATCCTGGCGGCGTTTGCCTTCGTCTACTGGACGGCGGCGATCGGAGACAAGGGCGAGACGACGTTGCTGCGCGTGCGCATTCCAGGCTCGGCGTCCGGGCTTGGCCGCGGCAGTTTCGTGCTGTTCAACGGCGTCAAGGTTGGTGATGTCAGGCGCGTCTATATCGACGTCGACAATCCGACTGTCGCCATCGCCGACACCGAGATCGATCGACTGACGCCGATCACCAAGTCGACGCAGGCGGATATCGGTCTTGCCGGCCTCACTGGACAGGCCAACATCGAACTCAAGGGCGCTGACCCCAAGGAAGTAAAACTCCTCGACCAGGCGGAAAAGGAAGGCAAGGTCGCCGAGATCGTCGCCAACCCGTCGGCGGTGACCAACCTCTTGCAGACAGCGCAGAACATCTTTACCCGCGCCGACAAGGTGCTCACGGAACTCGAAGGCTTCACCAAGGACGTTCGCGGGCCGCTGACGCAGACCGTGCAGAACGTGCAGACCTTCTCCGATGCGCTGGCCAAGAATTCGGACGGTATCGACAAGTTCCTGTCCGCCGCCAGTGCGCTGTCCGATGAGCTGAAAGGCGTTTCCGGCAAGCTCGACGGCACGCTCAAGGCAGCCGAAGGTCTGCTCAACGCCGTCGACAAGGACAAGATCAAGAGCATTGTCGCCAACGTCGATACGGTGACAGGCAACCTCAAGGAGACTTCGAAACAGCTCGACGGCGTGATCAAGAACGTCGATACGGCCGTCGGATCGGTCAACGATTTCGCCAAGCAGACGCAAGGCACGCTGACGAAGGTCGACGGTGTGCTCGACGGCATCGATCCGGCGCAGGTGCGTTCCGCACTCGCCAACATCCAGAAGGCCAGCGAAAACGCCGACAAGGCGGCCGCCGACATCGCAGAAGTGACCGACAAATTCGCCAACCGGGCCGACGACATCGACCAGACGATCAAGGATGCCAAGCAACTCGCCCAACGCCTCAACGATGCCTCGGTGCGCGTCGACGGCATCCTCGCCAGGGTCGACACCTTGCTCGGCTCGGGTCAAGCCGATGGCGTGATGGCCGACGCCAGAGCCACGCTGAAATCATTCAAGCAGGTAGCCGACACGCTGAATGCGCGTCTTGGCGTCATCACCGACAATCTGACGCGCTTCTCGGGCCAGGGGCTTTCGAATGTCGAGGCGCTGGTGCAGGACAGCCGCCGTTCGATCAGCCGCATTGAGGAGGCGGTGACAGATCTCAGCCGCAATCCGCAGCGCATCCTTTCGGGTGGCGAGGGCGAGGTCCGGCAGTTCGATGGCAGGGCGCGGCGTTGACTTCGGTGTCGGCGCGCCCCAGAAACATGGGCCGCGAAAGCGGCTTGATCTTACGATCCGGGGACAACGGGGATCGCGTGTGAAATCTGTGTGGGTGAGAACGGGCGGGCGGACATCGGCTGCGGCACTGCTTGCCCTGACGCTGGTCGGCTGCGCAGCGTTGGGTGGCAAGCCTGCGCCGCTCGACACCTTTGAGCTGTCGGCGCCTTCGGTCGACGCGCATGGCCATAGCCGCCGTCAGATCCTGATCGCGCAGCCTTCGGCGCTCAAGGCGCTGGACAGCCAGAACATCGTCATCAAGCCATCGGATCGCTCGATCCAGTATCTCAAGGGCGCGCAATGGGCCGACCGGCTGCCGCTGATCGTGCAGGCGCGGCTGGCCGAGACGTTCCAGCGTTCAGGCAGCTTTGCCGGCGTCGGCAAGCCGGGCGAGGGCCTGGCGATCGATTATCAGGTGATCGTCGAGATCCGTTCATTCGAAGTGAGCGTCGACGGCGGCGAACATGCCGAGGTCGACCTGTTCGTGCGCATTCTGAACGACCGCAATGGCGAGGTGCGTGCCTCGAAGAGCTTCACCGCCTCCGCGCCTGTTTCGGGCAGCGGCAATCCGGCCTATGTCAGTGCGCTCGACAACGCGTTCGGCGATGCCGCCAGGCAGATCGTGCGCTGGACGGATTCGGTGATCTGATCTCCGTAAAGGCTTGATCGCATAACACTTCTGCCAACGCTGATGTCAGAGGCACTGCAACGGCCGCGGCGTCGGCAGATGCGCCAACAACACAAATCGGCCGACATGAAAAAGGCGGGAAATTTCCCGCCTTTTTGTTTTTTGCCCTATCGGCTGATCAATGCAGGCGGCCGCTGGCGTGGGCCAGCATGGTGTAGACCTTGCCGGTGTCCGACGTCAGGTAGGTCTGCGCCATGATGTTGTCGCGGTCGTTGCGCGAGACATCCTTGAGCAGCTTCTCGAAATCGTCGCAGTAGCGGTCGACGGCGGCGCGGAACTCGGCCTCCGCCTGATACTTGCGACGGATCTCGTCGAACGTCTGCTGGCCCTTCAGTGTGTAGAGCCGCCGCGTGAACACGTCACGTTCGCCACGCCGGTAGCGGTTCCACAACTCGATCGAAGCTTCGTGATCGATGGCTCGCGCGATATCGACGGAGAGCGAGTTCAGCGATTCCACGACATGCAGGGGCGAGCGCTGGGCAGGGGCCGCGCGCGGTGCTTCCGCGGGCGCCGAAGGTGCTGCGGACCTCAGGTCCTCGTCGTTCGACGCCGCGGTCAGGAGATCGCGCACCCAACCGCCCTGAGGCGTACGTGCATCACCACGCTGGCGTGGTGCCGCCTCGGCGGGGCGCTCAAGGTCGAGCGTGCCGCGCAATGCAGGGCCGCCCAACGGCGCCTGAGGGGTGCGCAGCTCCGGCTGCGGTGCCGGCGGTGCGCGACGCGGCGGCTCGGCGGTGCGTGCGGCTGGCGCTTGCGGCGCCGGACGCAGATTGCGGGGCTCGGCGCCATCACTGCTGCGGCCGGACTTCGCAACGATGTCCGAAAGCTCCTTCAGGGCATTGATCTGCTCGGAGACGGCGCGGCGGATGGCCGAGGTCGATTCCTTTGCCTCTTCCGGCATCTCGATGACGCCCTTCTTGAGTTCGGCGCGGGTGAGGTCGAGTTCGCTCTTGATCGAGCCCGCGGTGCGCCGCATCTCCTCGGTCGCATCGGCGAAGCGCTTGGTAGCCGAATCGACGACGTCGGTGATGGCGTTGCGGATCTTGTCGGCCGACTCCATCGTCTTGCCTTCGGCGTTCTGCAGCGTCTGGCCGACGAGATTTTCGAACGAGCGCATGACCCTTTCGAGATCTTCCGATTTCTTAACCAGGCCGACGGCGAGATCCTCGAGCGACGACTGCCTTTCGAGCGTGTGCTCGAGGTTGCTCTGGGCCGAACTCAACAGGTCCGAAGCGCTGGACAGCAGACGGCTGTGTTCGTCGAACTTGGTGGCGATCGACGCGACCTCGCGCAAGGTGGACGACGACAGGTCCGTCAGCCTTGTCGTGTTCGAATCGACCAGTCGCGCCGAACTGGCAAAGGTCTGCGCGGCTTTCTCGGTGGTGGCGGCGAAGCTTTGCGTGCTGCCGCTGAGGCGTTCATCGACCTCGCCGAGATTGACGGCGGCCTGCTCGATCAGCTGACCGAGCTGCGAGCTGGACTTGGTCATGCGGCCAATGAGGTCGGCGACGCTGTCGGACAGCGACGAGCGGGCGCCTTCGACCGCCGACAAGGTCTCGGCGGTGCGGCTGGCGAGCGCGTCGACAAGTGCGGCATTCTCGCTGCGCAGCTTCTCGGTGGCGCGTTCGGTGACCTCTTCCATGCTCTTTTGCAGTTCCGAACCGCCCTGGGCGAAGCGCTCGACCAAAGGCCGTGCGGTTTCGTCGAGGATCTTCGACATTTCGGCCGAACGCGCCGCGAGCATGGTGTTGAGTTCGCGGGTGTTGGCGCCGATCGTCTTGGCGGCATCGTTGGTGCTCTGGCCGATATGCTGGCCAACCGCAGTGAAGGTCTCGGCGATCACATTGGCTCGCGAAACGAGTTGCGCCTCGGCATTCGACACCTGCTCGTTGAGCTTCTGGCCCATCGTCTCGGCCGTGTGGGCGAGGCGGTTCTCGACGCCTGAGACCTGCTCTTCGACACGGGCGGCCGTAGCCGCAGCGCTCGACGCAAGCCGCTCATCGGCGCCGGCAAGCGCCTGCTCGATTTCGCGGGCATGCACGGCCATTTCCTGGCCGGTCCGCCTTGCACGTTCGGCGACCCTTTGCTCGGTATCGGTAAAGGCGCCGACGATGGTTTCGGCATGCTCGCCGATCGTGGTGGTGCTGCTGGCGATGCGCGACACCAGGCGCTGATCCGCGTCGTCGAAGATGCGGCCGATTTCCGAGGCGCGGCTGGACAGTGCTTCCGCACCTTCGGCGATGCGCGAGACCAATTGCTGGTCGGCTGCATCGAAGATGCGGCCAAGGTCCGAGGCACGGGCGGCAAGCGCTTCGGCCGATTCGCCGATGCGCATGCCGAGCCGTCGGTCGGCGCCTTCGAAGTTGCGCAGGATATCGCCGGCGCGCGCGGCCAGCGACTGGGCCGTTTCGATGGCGCGGGCGACCAGCTTCTGGTCGGCTGCATCGAACGTGCCGGCGATCTCGCTTGCACGGGCGGTCAGCTGATCGGCGGTTTCCTGGGCGCGGGCGGCGAGCTTCTGGTCCGCCACGTCGAAGGCGCCGGCAATCTCGCTTGCACGAGCGGCCAGCTGATCGGCGGTTTCATGGGCGCGGGCCAGCAGTGAGCTGGACGTATCGTCCGCGCGGGCAAGCAAGGCGTTCGACGTATCTTCCGCACGGGCGTGCAGGCGACGGTCGGCGTCCTCGAAGGTGCGGGCGATATCTTCGGCCCGTGCCAGCAGGGCGGCAGAGGTCTGCTCGGCGCGCTCGGCGATCTTGCGGTCGGCGTCACTGAACGCGGCACCGGCCTGCTCATGCAGCGTGCTGGTGACTTCCAGCACCTTTTCGCGCAGGGCGCCGGCGACAAACACAGCGCTCTTCTCGAGCACGGCACGGACGTTGGCGACGCCTGTCGAGAGCGCACGCTCCATAGTGCCGGCGCGCTCCTCGATGATGCCGGTCTGACGGCCGAACGCCTGCTCGATCTTCTCGACATCGGCAGCGATCGCGTCGGAAATGCTGGTGCTCCTGGCGGCTATCTGGTCGATATGGCCCGACAGCGAGCGGTCAACGTCCTTGCGGGTCTCGGCGAGCTTGCCGAGATCGTCTTCCAGCGCGCGGGTCAGCATATTGCGACCCTCGGACAGCTTGCCGACATGTCCGGCAATGACGTCGTCGATATCGCTGCGGCTTTCGCTCAGCTTCTGCAAGTCAGCTTCGAGGGCGCGTTTGAGAATGTCGCGGCCTTCGGCCAGTTTCTCCACCTGACCAGCGACCAAACCGTCGATGCTGGAGCGGCTTTCGGCCAGCTTGGCCAGATCGGCTTCCAGCGCGCGCTTGAGAATATCGCGGCCTTCGGCCAGTTTCTCGACCTGGCCGGCGACCAGGCCATCGATGCTGGAGCGGCTTTCGGCGAGCTTGGCCAAATCGTCTTCAAGCGCCTTCGACAGGGTCGAGCGTTCCTGGACAAGCCTTTCCGCGTGGCTGTTGACGAGGCCGCCGACGTTTTCGAGGTCGGCCTCAAGTGACCTCGACAAGGTCGAACGGTCCTGGGCGAGCCGTTCGGAATGGCTGTTGACCAGGCTGTTGACGCTTTCGAGATCAGCCTCGAGCGCCCGGGCGAATTGTGCCCGGTCATCGACCAGTTTCTGCGACTGGTCTGCAATGGTTCCCTTGATCGCATTGAGGTCGGATTCCAGGGCGCGCCGCAGGATATCTCTACCCTCAGACAACTTCTCGACCTGACCGGCAACCAGCCCGTCGATGCTGGAACGGCTGTCGGCCAGCTTGGCGAGATCGTCCTCGAGCGCCTTCGACAGGGTCGAACGGTCCTGAACCAGCTTGTTCATGTGGTCGGCGATGACGCTGTTCACATTCTGCAGGTCGGCTTCCAGGACCCGCGAAAGCTGCCCGCGATCCTCGGCCAGCTTTTCCGACTGGCTCGATATGACGCCCTTGATCGTGTTCAGATCGGATTCCAGAGCCCGTTTGAGAATGTCGCGGCCTTCGGCCAGCTTCTCGACCTGACCGGCGACGAGACCGTCGATGCTCGAGCGGCTCTCTGCAAGCTTGGCAAGGTCGGCTTCGAGGGTCTGCGAAAGCAGGCTGCGGTCTTCGGCGAGGCGTCCCGAATGACCCTCGATCAGGCCGCGTATGCCGGACAGATCGCTGTCGAGCGAGTGCGAAAGCTGGGTGCGGTCTTCCGCCAGCTTGGCGGAATGGGTTTCGATGAGATTTTTGATGCCTATAATGTCGTTTTCCAACGCCTTGGCGAGCACGGCGCGGCCCTCCGCGATCTTCTCGACCTGACCGGCGACAAGACCGTCGATGTCGGCGCGGCTGTCGGATAGTTTGCCGAGATCGGCTTCCAGTGCGCGCGACAGGATGTTGCGGCCCTCGGCGAGCTTTCCGACGTGGCCGGCAACCATTTCATCAATGATCGTACGAGCTTGCACCAATTTCCCGGAGTCTTCGTTCAGGGCAGTGGAGAGCCTGTTGCGGCCTTCTTCCAGCCTTTCGAGATGGCTGCCGAGCGACGCATCGATGGCCGCTCGCGATTCATTGACCTTGCGCAAATCTTCTTCGAGAGCGCGCGAGATCAGGCTGCGGCCTTCGGCCAGCTTCTGCACCTGGTTGGTCACCGCCGCATCGATGCCGGCGCGGCCCTCGGCGAACTTCGCCAGATCGGCCTGCATGGCTTCGGCCATGCGCTCGCGGCTTTCGGACAGCTTTCTGCTGTGGTTCTCGACGGCTTCCTCGATGCCGACACGGGCATCGGCGAGCCGCTGGATGTCGCTGTCGAACGAACGCGAGACGACGTGACGGGCGGCTTCCATGCGCCCGGCGAAGTCGCTGGCGCGGGCTTCGAGCATGGAGGAGGTCGAGGTGACGATGTCGGCCATGTCGGCGCCGATCTGGGTCTTGCCCTGATCGATCATCGCCGACAGCGTGTCCTTGCTCTCGGCAAAGGTGTGGGCGATTTCACGGGCGCGCTCGACCAGCGTCTCGTTGATCTGGCGGGCGCGGGCCTCGAGGGCTGCATTGAGCTTCTGCGTTCCGGTGTCCAGCGCCTCGGCGCGCGTCTGGAACTCGCTGATCAGCGCCTGGCCGCGTTCGGCGAGCGTCCGCTCGATGCCGTTGAGGCTGGCCTCGAACTCGGAATTGAGGGTGCGTGCAGCACCGCCAAGCAGCGACACCATGCCGGTGGTGCGATCGTCGAGCAGATCGGTCAACGACCGTGTCAGGCCGTCCGTGGTGTCCGTCAGCTTGGCGATGCGGGTATCAAGAAGGCTGGCGAAAGCCTCGCCGGAGGTCGACAGGCGGTCGGTGATCGAATCGAGCCGGCCTTCCACCGAATCGAAGATCGACATCGAGCTTTCGTTGATGCGGTCGATGAGCGTGTCGCCGGAATTGGTGATGGTCATCGACAATTTGGTCGACGCATTGAGGATCGAATCACGGATGATGTCGGAGGCGGCGCCGATCTCGTCCTTCAGCGTCTCATGCGCGCCGGTGATCGAGGCGCGGACGCGCTCTGCGTGCGTGACGACGGCCTCGCGCTCGCTGCCTAGCCCGTCGACCAGCGAACGGATGCGGGATTCATTCTCGGAATAGGAGCGTTCGATCTGGTTGACTTCGCTGTGCACCAGCGTTTCCAGCTCGACGGCGCGGGCAAGCGTGCGTTCGATGCCTTCGCCCATGGCCGCGACCTCGCGACGAACGGCCTGGCCGATCATCATGACGCGATCCTGGGCAAGGTTTTCCGGTTCGGTCAGACGGAAGGCCACTTCGGTCATCGACTGGGCGGCGATGCGCATTTCCTGGGCGCGGCGAATCATGGCCGCGAAAGCCCAGAACAGGATGACGGGCACGATCGCCGCGACGGCGAGGCCGATCAGCTCCGGACGGGCAAGGAACTGGTCAAGCGTGCGGATTTTCCAGATGCTCGGTCCGAAAAGAAGATTGGCCAATCCGCCGGCGCCGGCGAACCAGGCGAGCGAAACAAAGGCGACAACCCAGTAAATGGTGTTCGAGGCACGCCTGTTGAGGCTGTGCAGGAGCGTCTTGTAGTCCTTCTGGCGATCGTCATTGGCCGGCGCGAAACCCGCAGGCTGGGCGCCATTGCGTGTTTCCACGGGACGCAACTCGGCAGGCTTGGCCTTTGGCGCGGGTTTTGCGGCCTGGCTCTGGGACTGGCTCTGATTGACCACGGGCTCCGGTTTCTGATCGCGTCCCTCGCGTGCCAGCTCGTCGGCGGCCTGGGATATCTGCGCTTCCAGATCCTCCATCGAAGCCGCGATGTCGAGGTCGCCGCTGCCGACATCATTGCTGAGGTCGAAATCAAGCGCCTTTTCCAGTTCCCTGGCCACTTCGTTGTCGAGAGTTCTCGTCGTTGGTTTCTTTGCCATGCCTTCGCTACCCTGTACTAGCTGCCGCGGGCTTATAATTCTGTTTGTCTTACCACGCGCAGGAGGCTGAAAATGGACCCCTCGTATCGTAATGACACAGGGGGGTAAAGAAAACATGCATTCCGCGGGATACGTAAAACTTTAAATATAAGGTTAACGCAACCGTGATTTCGGCGCCGTTTTCGCACCATTTTTCCGGGCCAACCATTAACCCGTTGTCCACTGGATTCGCTTAGGTTTTTGGGCGATCGAAGAAAACGGAGTTCGAGTTCATGCGTGGCGAAAGCGGCATCGCCTTCTCAATGCCCGGGGGCGACGTATCCGGACCAAGACGGTCACGGCCGGTCGATTTGGCACACCTTGCCCGCCAGACGATGGGCGACCGTAGCCTCGAGCAGGAGGTGCTGGCGCTGTTTGTACAACAGGCGCTGTCGGTGCGCGACAGAATAGTCGACGCCGACATCAAGGACCGGCTTCTGCTCGCCCATGGACTCAAGGGCTCGGCACGGGGCGTGGGTGCCTTTGCCATTGCCGATTGCGTCACCGAGATCGAGCACCGGCCGGAAGACAACCAGACGCTCAAGCGGCTCGGCACGCTGATCGACGAAGTGCGCGATTTCATCGCCGCCATCAGTCGCTGAATCCGGCGCTAAACCCGGTTTGCGGAAAACGTCACGAAGCGGCGCTTTCGCGCGGCAGTTGACTTGCTCGCCGGAGTGATTATCTCGGCTGAGACTCCCTTCAGGTGACAAATGACCAAGCTGACTTTCATCGCCCATGACGGCACACATTTCGAAATGGACGCCGAGAACGGCTCGACGGTCATGGAGAACGCGATCCGGAACGCTGTGCCCGGGATCGAGGCGGAATGCGGCGGCGCCTGCGCCTGTGCGACCTGTCACGTCTATGTCGACGAAGCCTGGACGGCTGAGGTCGGCGAGCCGGAAGCGATGGAAGAGGACATGCTGGACTTCGCCTACGAGGTCCAGCCGAACTCACGCCTGTCGTGCCAGATCAAGGTGCGCGACGCGCTTGACGGCCTGGTTGTCCGCGTGCCCGCCCGCCAGGGATAAGCGCGGGATCTTTGCCAACTGATTTTTCCCGCTGCGGCTTGGCAGCGGAGCATTGGTCATGCAGTGTCCTGCTCTCTTCGCAGCGAGGCACATCGCATGACCGAGACCACCAAGACAGACGTGCTTATTGTCGGGGCAGGGCCGGTCGGCCTGTTTGCCGTGTTCGAACTCGGCCTGTTCGACATGAAGTGCCACCTGATCGACATCCTCGACCGGCCCGGTGGCCAATGCGCGGAACTCTATCCGGAAAAGCCGATTTACGACATTCCCGGCTGGCCCTCGATTTCGGCGCAGGGGTTGGTCGACAAATTGCTCGAGCAGATCGCGCCGTTCAAGCCTGATTTCACCTACAACCGCATGGTTTCCAGCCTGGAAAAGCTGGAGGACGGCAGTTTTCGCGTCACCACCGATGAGAACGAAGTGTTCGAGGCCAAGGTGGTGGTGATTGCCGCCGGCGGCGGCTCCTTTCAGCCCAAGCGTCCACCGATCCCGGGGATTGAACCTTTTGAAGGCAAGAGCGTCTTCTATTCGGTGCGCCGGATGGAGGATTTTCGCGGCCACGACCTCGTCATTGTCGGCGGCGGCGACTCGGCGCTCGACTGGACGCTCAACCTGCAGCCCGTGGCAAAGAGCGTGACTCTGGTGCACCGGCGGCCCGAGTTCCGTGCCGCGCCCGACAGCGTCAACAAGATGTATGCCATGCAGGAGATGAAGCAGCTGGAGTTCCAGGTCGGGCAAGTGACCGGACTGACCGGCACTGAGGGCCAGCTGTCATCGGCCACCATCAAGGGACCGGACGGCGACGTCGAGGTGCCTTGCACGCGCATGCTGCCGTTCTTCGGCCTGACCATGAAACTCGGACCGATCGCGGAGTGGGGCCTCAATCTTCACGAGAACCTCATTCCGGTCGATACAGAGAAGTTCCAGACATCGGTGCCGGGCATCTTCGCGGTCGGCGACATCAACTGGTATCCGGGCAAGCTGAAGCTGATCCTGTCGGGCTTCCACGAGGTGGCGTTGATGGCGCAGGCCGCCAAGCGCATCATCAGCCCCGGCGAGCGTATCGTGTTCCAGTACACGACCTCGTCGACCAGTCTGCAGAAGAAGCTCGGCGTCTCCGGCTAACTTTTTACTCCGCGAGGATTGGAGCTGCGTCGTCGGCATAACCGCGAAGCTCCTTTTCGGGCATCAGCATCAGCGTGATCAGCCCCAGCAGCAATGTGGCTGCGGCGACGACAAAGATCATCACGAACGGCTCGACCGATGCGCTATGACCAGCGATCCGCACGCCTTCGCCGGCAAGCGGCAGGCCATAGCCCAGAGCGACCGCGCCGAGCATCGCGACCCCAAGCGCACTGCCCAGCGAGCGCAGGAATGTCAGCACACCGGTCGCGACGCCAAGATGCATGCGGTCGACGGCGTTCTGGACCGACACGGTGGTGACCGGAAACGTCGTTCCGGTCCCCAACCCTATGCAAATCGTCAAAACCTCTACTTCCAGCAGCGATGCATGCCCCGCGACAAAGGCCAGCAGGCAGAGGCACAGCATGCTGAAGACGACGCCCACCATTGCAATGCGCTTGTAGTGGGTGAAGCGCGGTATCATACGCCCGCTGAATGTCGCGCCGCCGACGGTCCCCAGCAGAAGCCCAAGCATCGCGGTGCCCGACTCTGCTGCCGACAGGCCGAGCACCGACTGGAGATAGACGGGCAGGTACACCGCCATACCGACGCTTGCGGCCTGAAGCAGGAACATCGAAAGCGTGCCTGCCAGAACGATTGGATTGCCAAGCACTTCGAGCGAGATGAGCGGTTCGGCGGCTCGCATCAGCCGCAAGGCAAAAGCGCCCCAGAAAATCGCCGAGCCGCAGAGAACGCCGATGACCTCAAGCGACATCCAGGGATAGGCGCTGCCGCCCCAATTCAAGGCCAGCAGCAACAGCGCCGTGGCAATGATCAGAAGCAGCGCGCCCAGGCCGTCGATGCGATGGTGCTTGGCAGCGATGGGCAGTTTCTTGAGCGGCTTGTTGATGATCGCCATCGCAAGAAAACCCAGCGGGATATTGATCCAGAAGATCAGCGACCAGTGCAGGTGCTCGGCGAAAGTGCCGCCGAGCAACGGTCCGGCAATGCTGGCAACGGCCCATGTGCCGGAGAACCAGGCGGCGTAACGTGCCCGCTCGCGTGGCGGAACGAGATCGCCGACGACGGTCTGTGTCAAGGCGAACAAGCCGCCGCCACCGGCGCCCTGGATCGCCCGCCCGACAACCAGCACAAACATGTTGGGGGCCATCGCACTGACCAGTGATCCCGCCAAAAAGATCAGGATCGCGGCATAAACGGTCGGCCGGCGGCCATAAACATCGGATATCTTGCCGTAGAGCGGGGCCACGGCGGTTGCAGTCAGGAGGTAGCCGGTGACGATCCATGGCAGATATTGTGCGTTTCCGAGCGCATGCCCGATGGTCGGCATGGCTGGCGCGACGATGGTCTGGTCGAGTGCCGCCAACAGCATCGACAGGAGCACGCCGCCGATGATGGCGTTCTTCTCGCTCTCGGTCAGCGGCGCGCCAGTTTCCACCATCGTTTGATTGTCGACAGCCTGGTCCATGATCGTTCATCCGTAAGCTTGCGATTTGACCGGCGCTGTTCAGCCGTTCCGGTGCTTTGACCGTCTCGATAGCATTGGCGTTTTGAACTCGCGCCTGGCGAGCCTGCTATATGTCGTCCCATATAGGCCGATTTCGACAGGGGCTCGAAAGTTTTTCGAAGCTGGCACTACGCTTCGGCGAATTTGGCTTTCGTCAGTTCGAGCGCGCTCAGGCCGGCGGCAATTGACCGTTCCCGATGCGCTCCATCCGGTAGCGCAGCAGCCTCAGGATGCGGCTCTCGAAATTGACGCTTTCGACACGGTCGAACTGGAGCTGGGCCCGGTCGTGGCTGGCAAGAACAGCCGCAGTGATCGCGGCGGCCTTGGCCTTGGCGGCGCTGCAGTTCTTTTGCGGGTAGGTGGCTTTCAGCGCCTCTTCGAGTTCGCGGCCATGGTTCTTGGCAATCTCGACGTGGCGCTCCTCATGGCGCTTGATGTCGGCGGCCAGCGTGTCCCAGAACAGCCTGACATCGGCATCGGACTTGCGTGGGCGTCGCCACTCGGGGAGGATCACCTTCACCTTGACGGTCACCACAGCGTCGGCGATCCGGCAGGAGTTCGATGTCTGCGCATAGCTGACGCGGGTGGTGAAGGCCATCTGGGTGGCGCCCGGGTGGCGTGTGCCCGTGCTTTTCACCTCCGGCCCGCGTTTGAAGAGCTGCGCCTCGATGTCGTCGAGCGTGCTGCCGCCAACGGCGAAGTAGCTGTACGTCTTGACGAGGTTGGCCGCACCCGCCGGGATCGGGGTCACGGCGAGCAGCAGCGCGCCAGCCAAGGATTGTTTGATGCCAAGCATGGATCGTTTCATCATGTTGCCTCTTCGACCACCTTGCTTTACGGCCGTTGCCGGCGCAACGGAATTGATCCGCTAGGGATCACACATGGTTGATGAGCCTAGGTTGATGAGCCCCATGGTTGATGAACAATGACGGCTAGGCGATGGCAGTTGGCGCATGGACGCCATCTCGACCTTGGCGGCAAGGCCGTGGTCGTCGGCATCCTCAACGTCACGCCCGACAGCTTTTCCGACGGCGGTCTGTTCGACGCCCCTGAAAAGGCGCTGGCCCAGGCACGGCGCATCATGGCGGAAGGGGCGCTGATCGTCGATGTCGGTGGAGAATCGACCCGCCCCGGTGCCGCCGCGGTATCGGCAAGCGAGGAACAGGCCCGCATCCTGCCTGTGATCGAAGCGCTGGCGAGCACCAGTGAGGTGCTGATTTCGGTCGACACCTATCGCGCCGACACCGCCAGGTTCGCGGTGGCCGCCGGCGCCCATATCGTCAACGACGTCTGGGGTTTGCAGCGCGAGCCTGACATTGCGCGTGTCGCCGCCGATACCGGCGCCGGGCTTGTCATCATGCATACCGGGCGGGATCGCCAGAAGCTGCCGGACGTGATTGCCGATCAGTTGGAATTCCTGCGAAAATCGCTCGAAATCGCCCACCAGAACGGCGTTGCCGACGACCATATCGTGCTCGATCCGGGATTCGGCTTCGCCAAGGAGACGGCGGACGAAAATCTCGACCTGATGGCGCGCTTTTCGGAATTGCATACACTCGGCTTGCCGCTGATGGCCGGCACGTCACGAAAACGCTTCATCGGCACAGTCACCGGCCGCGAGGCGGCCGCCCGACGGGGTGGAACGGCGGCGACCAGCGTCATCCTGCGGCTCAAGGGCGCCGATCTGTTTCGCGTCCACGATGTCGCATTCAACGTGGACGCGCTGGCGCTCGCAGATGCTATGCTGGCGCGTCAAACCGACCGGGCGAGAGACTGAGCGATGTATGTCATCCGCATGAAGAACTGCGCTTTCTTTGCCCGGCACGGCGTGCTGGACGAGGAGGAAAGGCTTGGCCAGCGCTTCTATGTCGATGCCGCTCTCACCGTCGATCCCGGCCGGGCGCTTGTCGAGGATTCCATCGAGGATACCGTCAACTACGGCATTGCGTTCACGGTGATCGAAGAGATCATCACCGGGCATCGCCGTTTTCTGATCGAGTCCCTGGCGCTCGAAGTGGCGCGTGCGCTGACGGCGCGTTTTCCGCAGATCAAGAAAGCCGAGATCACCGTGCGCAAGCCCAATGCCCCGGTGCCCGGCGTGCTCGATTACGTCGAGGTGACCGTTGTCTGGCCCGAATAGTACGGTCTATCTCAGCCTTGGCGGCAATCTCGGCGACCCGGCGAAATCAATGGGCGCGGCGTTGCGCATGCTGGACGCCGACGCGGACACGCGTGTCACCGGCGTCTCCTCGCTCTATCGCACGCCGCCCTGGGGCAAGCTCGATCAGCCGGATTTTCTCAATGCGGCTGCCGCAATTTCCACCGGGCTGGCGCCGCGTGCCTTGCTCGACCTCTGCCTCGATGCCGAGCGCAAGCTGAAGCGGGTGCGCGAGGAGCGCTGGGGGCCGCGGCTGATCGACATCGACATTCTGGTGTTCGGCGACCGCGTCATTCACGAAACCGGGCTGGAGGTGCCGCATCCGCGCATGCTGGAGCGTGCCTTCGTGCTGGCGCCGCTGGCCGAGATCGCGCCCGGCCTGGTTGTCAGTGGTCGCAGCATCACGGACCGGCTGGTCGCCGTCGACACATCCGGCATCGAGCGATTGTCGTCCGGCCGGGATTGGTGGCTGGCCTGAGGTCCGGACGAGGCGGCAGCCGGACGTTTAGCCCGAGAATCCGCCGCCATCCAGGAATGTCTGCTCCTGCGGGGTGGTTTCGCGGCCAAGCATCCTGTTTCGGTGCGGGAAACGGCCGAAACTCTGAATGATATCGCGGTGTTCGACAGCATACTTCAGATAGGGTTCGGCCCTGGCCTGGGTCAGATCGACCGATAGGTGCTGGTCGGCAAGCAGTTCCGAATGCTCATATGGCAGATAGAGGAAGACGCGAATTTCTTCCTCAAGCGCCAGATCATGACGGGCCGCGATCGCCTTTGCGGCAAAATATCTGGCGAGCGGGTCGGTCGCGTACATATGGCCGGTGCCGCGAAAGCAGTTTCGCGGAAACTGATCGAGCAGGATCATCAGCGCCAGCGAGCCTTCGGCATGCTCCAGCCAGGCGTCGCATTCACGCCGCGCGGCGGCGTAGTGGAGATCGAGAAAGCGGTTGCGGAAGTCGGCATCGAATGCCTCGTTCTTCTCGAACCACGCATCCTCGCCGGCATCGCGCCAGAATTTGGTGACCGACAAGGCTCTGCTGTCCAATTCCATGCATAATTCCTTGCTCAATCGGCCGCTTCGGATTTGTGCAGCACGCCGGCCGTCTCTTCGTTGAGCGCCTGGCCAGGGCGGCGCGGCGTGGAAAGCGGCGTCGGAATCGGCGTGCCGATATTGCCCCTCAAGAAGCGCTGTCCGGCGCGAATGCCTTCGGCGAGCTGGGTTTCGAAGCGGTCGGTGTCGCGGCGCCTGACATCTTCGATTGTTTCAGCCACATCTTCCGGATCGACACCCAGCGATTCCAGGGCCGAGCCACCGAAAACAAGTGCGGATTCGAAGGTTTCACGCAGTTGGAAATCAACACCGGCGCGAATGAGCTGCAGCGCGGTTCCGCGGTCGAAAGCGCGGGCCAGCACGGTGAGCAGTGGGAACTCAGCCTTGATCAACTGGGCGATGCGAACGGCCACATCAGCCTTGTCGACGCAGATCAGCACGGCGCGTGCCCGGCCGGCGCCGGCGGCATGCAGGATGTCCAGCCGCGTGCCGTCGCCATAGTAGACCTTGAAGCCGAAATCGGCCGCCGCCTGGATCATTTCGACATCATTGTCGATGATCGACACGTCGATGCCGCGCAGCAGCAGCGGTTGGCTGGCTATCTGCCCGAAGCGGCCGAAACCGATGACCAGCACGCTGCCGGTCAGGCCATCGGCGATATCGACGCCGTCGAGCGACTGCTCGTCGCGCGGCGTCAGATACCGCAAGGCGATGATCGCCAGCGGCGTCAGAACCATGGAGATGATGACGATCGCCGTCAGCGTCGCGTTGGCGTTGCCGTCGATGATGCCGACGGCCGCGGCCGCCGAGTAAAGGACAAAGGCGAATTCGCCGCCTTGCGCCATGAAGACCGCGCGCTCCAGCGCTTCGCGATGACCTGATTTCAGGATGCGGGCAACGATGTAGATGCCGAACGCCTTCATCACCATGTAGGCGACGACATAGATGGCGATCAGCCGCCAGTTCGCGGCGACCACATGCAGGTCGAGCGACATGCCGACCGCGAGAAAGAACAGGCCGAGCAGGATGCCGCGGAAGGGTTCGATGTCGGCTTCGAGCTGATGGCGGAAGGTCGATTCGGACAGCAGCACGCCGGCCAGGAAGGCGCCCATCGCCATCGACAGGCCGCTAAGCTGCATGGCGAGCGCGGATCCGAGAACGACCAGAAGTGCTGCTGCCGTCATCACCTCGCGGGCACGGGCTTCCGCCAGGATGCGGAAGAACGGATTGAGCAGATACCGGCCGGCCACCACCAGGCCGACGATCGCGGCGAGGCCGATGCCGACCTCCGTCAGCCGCTCCGACAGGCTGGTGTCGGCCCCACCGGGCGCCAGAAATGCGATCAGGGCCAGCAGCGGCACGATGGCCAGATCCTCGAGCAGCAGGACCGATACGATGCGCTGGCCTTTCGGGGAGGCGATTTCGCCGCGCTCCTCGAGAAGCTGCATGACTATCGCCGTCGAGGTCAGCACGAAGCCGGCGCCGGCGACGAAGGATTGCGCGATCGGAAATCCTCCCGCCATGCCAACGCCGGTCAGCAGAAGCGCGCAGACGCCGACCTGCAGGGCGCCGAGGCCGAAGATCTCGCGGCGCAGGCCCCACAGCCGCGACGGCTGCATTTCCAGCCCGATGATGAACAGGAACATGACGACGCCGAGTTCAGCGACGTGAAGAATGGCTTCCGATTCGGAAAAGACGCCGAGGCCGAACGGGCCGATGACCACGCCTGCGGCGAGATAGCCGAGGATCGAGCCCAGCCCCATGCGTTTAAAGATCGGAACCGCGACGACACCCGCGGCAAGCAGCGCCACCACCTGAATAAGCTCGCTGCCCGATGCTTCCGCCATGCCTCTTTTCCCTGTGTCTGACAGCACTCCTTGCATGCACTGGGAGCGGGAGGCAAGGGCACAAAGCTTGACAGGAAGGGTAGGGTGCCGTTGACGCGATTTCCTTGGTGGAACAATGGTCTCCGCTTGCTTGCCGGACGTTCGGCATCTATATCAGCTATATGCCTGACTATTCGTCCCGCCCGTCGTTGCCGCACATCCCGATGGACGCGCTTAGCGAAGTTCTGCAAGACTTTCGCTTGAGTGGTGTCAACTATGGCCGCTGCGAGCTCCGGCATCCATGGAGCATAGACTTTCCGCAACAAAATCTGCTTCGTTTCCATTTTGTCGGCCAGGGTCCATGCTGGATTCATACCGAAGCGCAAGGCTGGCAGGAGTTGCGCAATGGCGATCTGGTGCTGCTGCCGCAAGGCATCGCCCATCGGTTGGCGAGTGCGCCGAATGTTGCAGGCGACTCGCTCCAGGGTTGCCAGGTGATCAAGTTGGGGGGCAACGTCTGCGAGGTGGTCCGGGAAGGAACGGGCGCGACGAGCACCCTTTTCTGCGGCTCCATGACCTTGGACTCCTGTGCGCTTAACCCATTGATCTCGTTGATGCCGCCTATCATCAAGGGTTGCGACGTGGCCGGCAATGACCCGGTCGTTGGTCCTTTGCTGGCGGCCATGACGGCGGAGGCCGCACATCCGCAGATGGGCAGCGCCACCATCTTGTCGCGTATGGCGGACTTGCTGACAGCCCGGCTCATCCGCTGCTGGGTCAATTGCTCGGGAGCCTCGACCACGGGTTGGCTCGCAGCCATCCGCGATCCCCATATTGGCCGCGCGCTGGCAGCAATGCACCGAGACCCCGGCCGTAACTGGACGCTGGAAAGCCTCGCCGGCGTGGCAGGCCAATCGCGCTCGATTTTCGCCGAGCGCTTCAGCGCTGTATTGGGGGAGGGTGCCGCACGCTATCTCGCTCGCCTGCGTATGCAGCTTGCCCGCGAGTTGCTGGGGCAAAACGGCTTGTCGGTTGCCGAAGTCGCTACCCGTTTGGGCTATGATTCCGAGGCATCCTTCGCTCGCGCGTTCAAGCGCATCACCAATGTCTCGCCCGGTGTTGTGCGCCGCACAATTCCCGGACGAATAGACATGAATTTCGGATTTTGAGATACATATCATCCGTAAGGACTCGCCTATGAAGATCTCTAAACTTTGGAGATCCTTCAGTGACTGACACAACATTACAGCTTGAAGACGCCGCGATTGGCCTTGATGCCGACGCGCCGGTCGCGTGGAGCGCGGCCACCTGGTTCGCGGTCCTTTCATTGGCGGCCACCAGCTTTGCCCTTGTATCAGCCGAATTCCTGCCGGCAGGTCTGTTGACGCCAATGGCGCGTGATCTCGGCATCAGCGAGGGGACGGCTGGACAGGTCGTCACCGCCACCGCCTCCGTCGGCGCCGTGACGGCCATGTTGAGCAATGTTCTCATCGGCCGATTGAACCGCAAGACGGTGCTGGTTGGCCTCATGGCCTTGGCGGTCGGTTCCAATATTCTTGCAGCGTTGGCGCCTAATTTCTGGCTGTTGTTGCTAGGCAGGGCCGGACTGGGGATTGCTCTCAGCGCTTTCTGGGCACTTTCGGTTGCTGTCGTTGCAAGGCTGGTCGGCGCCAATGCGACAGGTCGAGGCATGGCCATCGTCACCCTCGGGGTCTCGCTCGCCACCATTGCCGCGCCCTCGATGGGTGCGTTGATCAGCGACTGGCTGGGATGGCGCAGCGCCATGGCCATGACGGCGGGGCTGGCCGTGATTGCCATGCTTTTGCAGTTGCTTAGCCTGCCGACCTTGCCTGCAGCAGCAAGCAACAGTCTTGCAGACGTATTTCGGCTGACACGGCGGCGTGGTATTCAACTCGGCATGCTTGCCATTGTCTTGCTGATGACAGGGCATTTTGCTGGCTCTGTCTATGTGCGTCCCTTCCTCGAACACGTGACGCTGCTTGCAACCGGGCCAATTGCCCTGGCTCTGCTCGGATTTGGCATCGCCGCCGTGATTGGCAATATTGCCGGCGGCCGCATGGCCGACGCCAATATCCGCATTGCTCTCGTGGTAACCGCCGCATTGATGGCGTTTGCGGCGCTGGCATTGGTGCTTTGGGGCGTGCACATCGGCGTTGCCTTCGGGTTCGTTACACTTTGGGGCCTCGCCTTCGGCATGGGGCCGGTGGTGCTGCCGACCAATCTGTCGCGTGCGGCGCCTGATGCGCTGGAAGCGGCGGGTAGCCTGATGGTCGTCTCTTTCCAAGTTGCCATCACGATCGGCGCGGTTGTCGGTGGTTATGTCGTGGACACCTATGGTGCCACGGCGCCCTTGACTCTGACCGCTGTCCTTGCGGCGGCGACGGCCCTACTGGCGCTGCTACAGCCTCGCGGCTGAACGACGAAGTAACGGCCGCGATCAAGGGCTAAGCGCCCGATTCTAGCTGTTAGAATGAGGCGGTGACCATGGGGTCGCCGCCTTTTTTGCTTTCAGCGATCGATGATTTGTCAGTTCGGGGCGATGGAGCCGACTTCGACGGCGTCGACGCGCTTCAGGCTCATGCCGATCACCGGCACCAACTGGTCGTCGACGCGCACGGCAATGGTCACTGTCATCGAATTGTCGTCGGGGATGCGCGCCTGCATGACGCCGCGCAACTGGTTGCGGTTGATGGTGAAGACCACCTTGCGGGGATCGACCACATTGCCGCCGATGATGTCGAGGCCGGAGCCGCTCGCGCCGCCCATGAAGCTGCCCTTGTAGCCCTCGCGGCCCTTGCGCTCGATCTTGGCCGACATCGGCTGGGTGAACATGCCGACCCGGCAGCCGCCGTCAAGTGACATGCCGACCTTGCCGTCGGGTGTCGAGCCGGTGAAGCTGCAGTTGAATTTGGTGCCCTTGTACTTGCCGGCGACGATTTCGCCGGGGCCGATCCATTTGCCTTCGGCCGACTGGAAGAATTGCTTGTCCGGCTCCGCCGCGGAGGCCGCTCCGGCAATACCGACGACTGCTGTGATCACGGTTGCCAGGGGCAGGAGGCTGGACAGAAATACGCTTTTCATCGACGACACCCGGCAACAAAGAGGCTGTTTGGAACCCGTCTGACCATGAACAAGATTGGTTAATGCTTCGTCACTACGGTGTCGCCACAAAGCAGTCCGGTAACAATTCCGAAGGTCCAAACGCTCCGGCCCGGCTCACTTGCCAGGCGGGGCTGTTTCACCGTCTTTCCTGGTGGCAAACGATGTCAGGGCGGAGAGGAAATCGCCCAGTCCGGGACGCTTCGCGGCGCTGAAGGGCAGGGGGCGCGCCGTTTCCATCGCCGCGATGCCGATGCGCGCTGTCATCATGCCGTTAACGACGCCCTCGCCAAGCTTGGCCGAAAGGCGCGCCGCCAGGCCGTGGCCGACGATCTGTTGGACGAAACTGTCGCCGATCGCGATCGAGCCGGTGACCGCCAGATGCGCCAGCACGCTACGCGCAAGGCGGAAGAAACCCAGCGTTCCCGGCCGTCCGCCATAAAGTTCCGACAGGCGGCGGATGAGCCGCCCGGCCTCGAATACGACATAGGCGACATCGACGAGTGCGCGCGGGCTGACCGCCGTCACCAGCGAGACGCGTTTGGCGGCCTCAAGAATCATTATTTTTGCCCTGGCATCGAGGGGGCCGAGAATTTCGGCTTCGGCCAGGCGCACCAGATTGCCGCCGTCGATGATTTCGCCGCGCAGTTCGGCCAGCGCGCGCCGGCCGGCCGCGGTCTCGGGTTTGGCCGCGACAAAGGCCGACAATTCGTCGCCGACCGATCGTGCTGCCTTGGGATCGTCACGCGCGATCGCGTCGAGCGCCCGCATCTGCAGCTTTTCGACCTCGGCGAGACGGGCAATCGCCAGGAATTCGCGAATCAGGATGATCAGCAACGCCAGCATGGCGACGGCAGCCATGCCCGCGGCCAGCCAGCCCAGCCATTCGGCGCGGGCGAAGAGGTCGCGTATGAGCTGGTCGGTCCACAGGCCGACAGCCAGCGAAACCAGGATGCCAAAAGCGCCGAAGAAGATGCTGCCGAGCAGCGAGCGTTTCCTGGGGGCGATCGCCGGCGGCGGCTCCGCGGCAATGATGTCGGGCTCGTCGAAGACATCGATTTCCGCCGGAATGACCATCGCCACATCGGTTTTCATCGCGCGGGGCTTTCGCCCCGTGTCGGTCTGTGCACGATCGGCGTGGGCACGGTGCGCCTGCGGCGCTTCCTGCCGGGATACGGGCTCCGGCTCGATGCGGAATGCTGCCGGCTTGCGGGGCGCGGTCATGCCAGATGATCTCCGATCAGGAACTGCAAGGCACGGTCGAGCCTGATATGCGGCAGCGACAGCGTGACGCCTTCGGCCGTGCGTTCGAGCTTTGGTGGACGGAAACGGACGAAGCGGATTGCCGGGTCCGCGGAGTCCTGCTTGTGATCGGGGCCCGAAACATCGAACACCGCATCAATCTTCTCCGGTAAGTCACCGGGAAATATGGCTGTTTCCGTCTTTCCATCAAAGGTTTCGCCGTTGATCCTCTCGCCGGCGATCGGCATGCCGATGATGACCGGCAACGTCTCTCGACCTTGCTTGACGGTGCCTTCGCGTGTCGCGCGCATCGCCGCCATGGCGACGACATCCACATCCGCGCCGGTGAAATTCGCGCGCGCCACGGCGCGGTCGGCAAGCCGCCGCACGATAGCCTGCAGGCGGTCATGGCTTTCGTGGTGCAGGTGATCGGCCTTGGTCGCGGCAACCAGTATGCGGTCGATGCGCCGCGAGAACAGGTCGGTAAGGAAGCTGCCCCGGCCCGGACGGAAACAGCTGAGGATCTCGGTCACCGCGCGTTCCAGGTCGGCCATGGCGCCGGGGCCGGCGTTCAGCGCCTGCATGGCGTCGATCAGCACGATCTGACGATCGAGGCGGGTGATGTGTTCGCGGAAGAACGGTTTCACGACATGCGTCTTGTAGGCCTCGTAACGCCTGTCCATCATGGCGTGCAGCGACCCCGGGCGCGGGCGCCTGTCGCCGATCCCGGCCAAGGGCGCGAAGGTCAGTGCCGGCGAGCCTTCGAGATCACCAGGCATCAGGAAGCGGCCGGGCGGCAAGGTCGAAAGCGCCCGCTCGTCGAGCTTGCACGCCTTCAGATAGGCGGCGAAGCTCTCGGCCAGGCGGCGCGCCGTCATCTCGTCGGCATCGGCATTCGGGTCGATCTCCGCCGAGAGCGCCCGCCACGCCTGCGACAGGTCCTCGCGCACCGGCAGAACGGCCATTTCGAAGGCTTCGTGCGAAAAATCGGCGAAGGATTTGCCGAGTAGCGGCAGGTCGAGCAGCCATTCGCCGGGATAATCGACGATATCGACCGACAGTCTGCCTGAGGAAAACATGCGGCTCCAGCCGGAGGCCGATTCATATTCGATGGTCAGCCGCAGTTCCGAAATGGCGCGAGTCGAATCGGGCCAGGCGCGATCGTTGACCAGGGCTGCGATATGATCCTCGTACTGAAAGCGCGGCACGGCGTCGTCCGGTTGCTGCTCGAGGAAGGCACGGGCGATGCGCCCCGATTTTTGCGCCTCAAACAGCGGCAGGCGCCCGCCATGGATCAAATTGTGGACAAGGGCCGATATGAACACCGTCTTGCCGGCGCGGGACAATCCGGTCACGCCGAGGCGCAGCGATGGGGAAAAAAGCCCGGTAGCGCGTCCCGACAACGTGTCGAGGGCAATCCTCGCCTCGTCGGTTAAGGTGGTCAGCGATGATGCCAAAATGTGATCTCTCAGGGCTTCGGTCCGTCCGATATAGGCTCTGCAACCAGGCTTTGAAATGGCTTCAAAGATCGGCCGGCGTCAGGAACGCTTCGAGATAGCCGGTGCCCTGGGCGGCCTTGGCAAGAGCGCCGTCAAAGCGGACGACCGCCAGGCCCGCGGTCGGGAACCCATGGTTGAGCGTTGCCCGCGCCGTCTCGTCGCCGTCGCCCGAAACCGCCATGGTGAGGTCTTCCGTCATCGGATTGTGGCCGATGACCAGCAATGAGCCCGCCCCACCATTTTCGCGGATGAGATGGAGGTAACCGGCCGCGTCCGCGCTGTAGAGCGAGTCGAAGAACAGCACTCGGCCAGTGTCGGTCTGGCCGGCCAGGCCTTCCAGCGTCTCCTTGGCGCGTTTGGCGTTGGAGCACAGCGTCAGGTCCGGAACATAGGAGCGGGAGCGCATGGCGGCGCCCATCATTTCGGCGTCGGCACGGCCGGATTCATCGAGCGGGCGATCGAAATCGCGCATGCCGGGCAGTGCCCAGCCAGCCTTGGCATGTCGCAACAGATAAAGCCTGCTCACCCAACCTCCGATGCCGAAGCCTTCCAGGATTAGCCACGAGAACGCGTTGCGCACAATGGCTTGTGTGCTTCGAATACCCGAATCACCCATGGTGCGGTGCCGCAAAAGGCGGTTGTGCACCGGCCGAAAATCACAGCCGATGTTCCGAAAGCATGTTGCGCCGGATCCAAAGCGCCACAGAGTAGTTTGGTATCAAAACGACCGTATGCCGCTGCAAAGGCGCGCGCCGGCGCACATTAACAATTGCGTGAGACAGCGGCTGATTGCGCTTGTGCAGGCGTCGGACGGCGAATATATAGGCGCCAAATTTGGGGCAGTTTGGGTGAGTCGAATGAACGACATCGTTACCGCCGATTACGTACCCTCCGAAGACGAGCCGTTCATGAACGAGCGGCAGAAATCTTACTTCCGCTCAAAGCTCGTCACCTGGAAGAATGACATATTGCGCGAAGCGCGCGAAACACTGGAAATCCTGCAACAAGAAAACGCCAACCATCCCGATCTGGCCGATCGCGCCTCTTCGGAAACCGACCGCGCCATCGAACTCAGGGCGCGCGACCGTCAGCGCAAGCTCATTGCAAAGATCGATTCCGCACTGCAGCGCATCGACGAAGGCACTTATGGCTACTGCGAAGAGACCGGCGAGCCGATCGCGCTGAAGCGGCTCGATGCACGTCCGATCGCGACGTTGTCGATCGAAGCGCAGGAACGGCACGAGCGCCGCGAAAAAGTCTACCGCGACGACTGAGGGGCAAGGCCGGCGGCGCGACCAGCCGTCATGGGCGACGATGATCTTGAAATGGCCGGGTTTTCCGGCCATTTTTATTGGCGCGGCAG
>NZ_JAMYSA010000024.1:0-71016 GCF_040321735.1 Mesorhizobium sp. M0293 | reverse complement strand
GCAGCCACTCCCGATGCTCACCGGCAATCTTCTTGGGCCTGTGCCCACCCATCTTGCCGGGCGCAAGACTGTTCGTTTCGCGCAATCGGCTCACCCATCGGATGACGGTGCTGATCCCAACCTCAAAGCGTACTGCCGCCTGCCGCCGCGACAGGCCACCCTGCTCAACTGACGCAACAACCCGTTCGCGAAGATCCATCGAATAAGGCTTGCCCATCCATGCTGGCCTCCTGACCCAGCCAGCAGGTTGAATCAGATTTGCACGCCTAAGGGAATCCCCGCCGATTCAGTCTCATTTCATCCCGCTCTAGCGAGCAAAACAGGTTTCTTGTCAGGTCCGAGACCGTGAAGTGGATCGACATCTGCGTTCTCCTTTGACCATCCAACGCCCAAGACCGGGCAACGGTTTCAAAGGCGCCTGGCGGTAACGGCGGATTGATCACGGGTTCGTCGCGCGGCCGGACCCTCGACGATCGTCGCCGCATTGTTTTGGGGTTCGTCTCAATCTTGAAATAAAAATGTAATATCGAATTTACAGGAGACGACCTAATACACTAGGTAAAGGTCTATTCAGGTGGAAAAGCTTGAAAGAATTAGACTTTACTCATTTAGCTAAAGCTTGCCGAAGTCAAGTACTGTAATTCCAGGTTCTCAGCGACAAGGACCAAGTTGTCCCGATGACCCGTTTCTCGCCTCTCATGATGATCGCGCTGATATCGGTGTCGGCGGTTTTGCTCGGCACGCTTTCGTCGCATGCGGACAGCTGCGGCGCGATCAGAAGCCAGTTGCTTTCGGCCGGCCGCGGCGGCGGGGCAAGCCCGGAGCTTGCCCAGTTGCGCCGGCAGCTTGCCGCCATCCAGAATATCGAGAGACAGCGCCAGTGCATCGCGAAAAGTTCGCTCGGTGGCCTCTTCAACGCCTGCGCCGACCTCGCCAGGAGCCGCACGGACGTGCAGCGCCGGATCGCTGCCGCGGCGAATTCGGGCCAGGACACATCGGGCCTGCAGGCGCGCTTCGTCGCGCTTGGCTGCGCACCTCTGGCAAAGCAACGGCCAGCGCGCGCCGCACCCAGCACCCAATCGGCCGGGGCCACGCTCGGCGGCAATGCGATGCTGTTTTGCGTGCGCCTGTCGGATGGCTATTTCTTCCCGGCGCCAAAGTCGCAATTCGCCGCCAGCGGCGATCTGAAGGAGACGGCCGACCAGTGCCGTTACATCTGCGATGATCCCGGCGTCGACCTCTACACGTTGAGCGACGCCAACCTCGAAACCGACCAGATGGCCGCGCTCGATACGCGCAAGCCCTACACCGAGTTGCCGGCGGCCTTCAGATACCGCGATGACGCGAATTTCAAGGCATGCGACGTCAAGCGCTATTACCAGCGGGTCACCGAACTGCGAGCCAGGACGGTGACGCCCGCCAACATGAGCAACGCCGTCATTCCGCTGCCGATGGCAAAACCGGATCTTGGCACCGTTGCGGCCGTTCCCACGACCGATGCCGAAGCTCCGGGCGCCGCCCAGCAGCAGTCGATCGAGGCCAGCACGCGATCGGTGCGCGTGGTCGGCCCGGCCTTCTTCCCCGCCGACTGACCGCCAGCCTTTCCGACTTGGCGGATGGCCGGGTTGCAGCGAGCCCTGTTACGATCCGGCTGAACACGGAGGAACAGAGAGGCGCTCACGGCGTTGTGATCGACATCAGCCAGGAGAAACGCCATGGCCACGTTCAGGGAAATGCGGGTGCTGGAGATCGTCGAAGACGGCTCCCTGACCACCGAACAGAAAATCGCTGAACTGCGCGAGATCGAATCCGAGGCGCGCGGGCTGCAGCGGGCAGCCTCGGAGAGTCCGATGGACGACGATGACGGCTGGCAGGACGATTTGCGTCAGGTTCGTCTCGCACTCGACAAGCTCGGTGCGAAACAGCCGAAAAAGGGCGCAGCCTCGCTGTGAAGGCAAGCTGCGCTATTTGCTGATCGTGCTTGCGCGATCTAGTCGCAGACCATGCGAGCCCTCTTGCCGGGTTCGCTAACGTTCCTGCATACCAGCGGCTTCGTCGGCGAGGAAAGGGAGGCTGACGCGGGCAGCTTCGTCTGGTGCCGTCTGGGCGCGGCATGCGTCATGACCCTGCGCTCGGAAAATCGCCTCGGCTGTGGCGCCACCGGAAAGGCGCTGTTCTCGACCTGGGATGGCCCGTAGTCGACATTCGGAGGCGGCCGGTCCCAAAAACGCCGGGCATCGAGCGGCCTCGGGATGACGACGGTGCCGTCATAACTGCGCGAGCAGCCGCTGCCGAAAAGCAGCGCCAGCCCCATGAAAAAAGGCACAATCCGTCCGAACATCCGCAAATACCCCTTGGAGCTAATATAGCGGCTTTGGTCCCGCCGACAACCGGCGGAATAACGCAGGCCGTGTCGGCCGATTTATCCAACCGGCCGTTAAGGTTAGCGGATCGTTAATGCTTCTCGGGCACATTCCGCCGGCGAACCGAGAGGAGGGTTCGGCCTTGGTTTTCGGGGTGGGGACGGCATGGCGGAAGCGGACGATACAATTGGCGCGCGCGGCAAGCGCGGGCCTCGCAAATCGACGGCGCATGGCGACGATGCATCATCGTCCGCCACAGGTATGGATTCGACCGATGCGCTTCGCCAACTTGTCGAAGCCGGTTCGGACTGGGTCTGGGAGACCGACGCCGAATTGCGATTCTCCTGGCTTTCGCAAAACTACCAGGCAGCCACCGGCATCGATCCGGCAAACGTGCTTGGCCGGTTCCGCTTCGACTTCCTCAACCAGGTCCTGAACGGCGACCGCAGCGGTGCCGCGCATCTGGAGGATCTGCAGGCGCACCGGCCGTTTCGCGACTTCGTTTATGAACTGAAAGGTGGCAGCGCCGACTGCCGCTGGGTTTTGACGTCAGGCTTTCCAAGGTTCGACGGCGAGGGACGGTTTGCCGGCTATCGCGGTATCGGCCGCAACGTCACCGCATTGGCAGGCGCCTTCCAGACCCCGGGGCAGGAACCGTCGGCGGGCGGCGAGAGCGACCAGCATCTGGTCGATCTCGAGCGGACGATGGACGCCATGCACATGGGCGTCGTGCTTCTCGATGCCAGGCTCGACACGCTGATCATCAACAAGGCCTATCGCGACCTTTCCAGGATTCCGGACGGCACTGTCACCGTCGGCGCTCCGTTCAGCCTGTTGATGGAACTCAACCGCCGCAACGGCATCTATGGCGACATCGACGAAGGGCAATGGCAGCGTTACCTCGCCACCCGCATCGAGGAGATTCGCGCCGGTTCCGTCGCGCCACGCGAGTTTCTCCACGCCAACGGCAGGACGATGATGTTCTCGGTGACAGCGCTGTCCGGAGGCAAGCGGCTGTTGACCTATTATGACGTCACCGAAATCAAGAATCGCGATGCCGAGATCGAGAGCGCCAACGCCAAAATCGCCGAGACCTTCGCCAATCTCCACACCATGGTCGATCAGATGCCGATCGGCGTCCTCGTCCTTGATGCCGATATGCGCGCCGAAGTCGTCAACCGTGCCTTCTACGATTTCTGGCAGATCGACGCTCGCCGCGCCGGGATCGGCTGCGGCTTCCGCGATCTGATGGACGCCAGCCGCGACATCGACCCGTTTGGTTCCGACGACGCGACATGGCGGCGGCATATCGCCGAGCGCGAGGCGGAAATCAGGGCCGGCACCGCCGGATCGCGGCAGTTCCCGCGCAATGACGGCCGCACGCTGATATCGTCGATGGCGCCGCTGGCCGGCGGCAAGCGTCTGATCTCCTATGTCGACGTCACCGACATGAAGGACCGCGAGGCCGAACTTGCCGACGCGCTGGAGAAAGCGCGACTGGCGGAAGCGGTGATCAACGCCGTCAAGGATCCGATCTTCGTCAAGGACGACCATCTGCGCTTCGTCTTCGTCAACGAGGCGTTCGCCGCCTTGTTTGGCCAGACGCCGCAAGCCATGCTCGGCAAACCCGGCGGCGATTTCCTCTCGCCGAACGCTGTCGCGCTTTTCGAGCAGAGCGAACGGGACGTGCTTGCCAGCGGGCGCCCGTACGAAGTGGAAGAAAATTTCGAGGCCGATGGCGCCAGCCGTTCGCGCATCGTCAGAAAGAGCCGCGTCGGCATGGCCAGCGGCCGCAACTACGTTGCCGGTTTCCTGTTCGACATTTCCGACATGAAGCGCCGCGAGACCGAGGCCGAAGATGCGCGTCAGCATCTCGCCAGCGTGCTGGAATCCTTGCCGGCCGCCGTGATCATCTATGATCGCGACGACAGGTTCGTTTTCGCCAACCGCAAGATCCAGGATACGCTGCCGGCCCTGAAGCCGGCATGGCAGCCCGGCCGCACATTGCGCGAGGCGCTCGTCCTCGGCCATGCGAACGGCTATTTCCGCAGCAGCGGCGACCCGCAAGTCGACAAGCTCTACGACGACCATCCCGACCGCTGGCTGGATGCGATCCTCGCCCGCTACCGCTTGCCCAGTTCCTCGTTCGAACGCCCCAATCCCGACGGCCGCTGGTATCAGGTCTACGACATGCGGACCGGCGATGGCACCTTCATCGGCGTGCGGGTCGACATCTCCGAGATCAAGAGCCGCGAGGCGGCGTTGCGCGACTCGATGCGCCAGATCGATCTGTTCCGGCACGTGTTGGACGAGCTGCCGGTCGCCGCCTTCATCAAGGCGCAGGACCTGAGCATCGAGTTCGTCAACAAGGCCTGGTGCGCGATCACCGGTTTCGCCAAGGAGGAGGTCATCGGCCGCACCGACCGCCAGCTGTTCGGAGTGCAGGACGCCGATGGCTACAGCCATGACGACACGCAAGTCGCCGTGACTGGCGCCTTCAAGGAGGTCGAGGAACCCGTCACCCATCGCGACGGCACGATTCGGCAATTGATGACGCGCAAGAGCCGCCTGGTGGCGCTGGACGGATCGGTGCATCTGGTCGGTTCCAGCACCGACATCACCGAGGTCAAGGCACGCGAGCGCGCGTTGGAAGAGAGCATGCGCGAGAACGAGGTGTTCCGCAGCCTGATCGACAACGTGCCGGTGTCGATCTACGCCAAGCGCTCCGACCTCAGGCAGTTCTACGTCAACAAGGGCTGGAGCGATCTCACCGGCTTCGGCAGGGATGAGGCGATCGGCAAGACCGACATCGAGATCTTCGGGCCGGACGGCGAAGCCTTCGTCAATGGCGACCTCGCCGTGCTGCGCACCGGCGAAACCCAGGAGGTCGAGGAGACGGTGACGCTGGCCGACGGCAGCGTCAGGCATCAATTCGCCCGCAAGGGCGCGATGATCGCGTCCGACGGTTCGCTCTACCTGATCGGCTCGACCACCGACATCACCGAGCTGAAGATGCGCGAGGCCGAACTGCGCGAGGCGCGCCAGCGCGCCATACTCGCCGACCGCGCCAAGTCGGAATTCCTCGCCAATATGAGCCACGAGATCCGAACGCCGATGAACGGCGTGCTCGGCATGGCCGAACTCTTGGCCAAATCGGACCTCGACCCCAAGCAGAAGACGTTTACCGACATCATCGTCAAATCGGGCAACGCGCTGCTCACCATCATCAACGACATCCTGGACTTCTCCAAGATCGACGCCGGTCAGCTGGTGCTCGATCCGGCGCCCTTCAATCTCGCCGAAGCGATCGAGGATGTGGCGACGCTGGTGTCGACACGCGCCAAGGAGAAAGATCTCGAACTCATCGTGCGCGTCGAACCTCGTCTCGAGAGCCTGTTCGTCGGCGATGTCGGCCGCATCAGGCAGATCGTCACCAACCTGCTCGGCAACGCGGTGAAATTCACCGATGAAGGCCATGTGCTGGTCGACGTCACCGGCGAGAGGGTTCCGACCGGAACGAAACTCACGATCTCGGTCACCGACACCGGCATAGGTATCCCCGAGGAAAAACTGAAACTCGTGTTCGAGAAGTTCAGCCAGGTCGACACCTCGTCGACGCGGCGGCACGAGGGAACCGGCCTCGGCCTCGCCATCACCTCGCGGCTCGTCGAGCTGATGGGTGGCGACATCGGTGTCGAGAGCGCCGAAGGCAAGGGCTCGACCTTCTGGTTCACGGTAACGCTGCCGAGGGCCGGGGAGCAAAACGGGCAGCGCATCATGCCGATCGACGTGACCGGCGCGCGTGTACTGATCGTCGACGACAATACCGTCAACAGGGCCATCCTGACCGAGCAGATGACATCGTGGACGTTCGATTCCTGCGCGGCAGAGAGCGGCGCCGAGGGCCTCAAGGTGCTGGTCGCCGCCGCCGCTTATGGCGTGCCGGTCGATTGCGTCGTGCTCGACTACCAGATGCCTGAGATGAGCGGCGCCGAAATGGCGCGGATCGTGCGCAACACCGCAGGCCTTGCCGGCACGCCGATCATCATGCTGACCTCGGTCGACCAGTCGCTCGCCAACACCAGCTATCGCGATCTCGGCATCGATGCCCAGCTGATCAAGCCGGCGCGCTCATCGGTGCTGCTGGAAACGCTGGTCGCCACCATCCAGCGGCATCGCCACACCACGACCGGCAGCGACGTCCCGCCGCTCGCCGGCACCGTCCCTCCAGGCAATGTGGCGCGGCCACAGCCGTCGGCGCCGGCGGAGCAGCGGGCGCTGCTGCAGCCGCCTTCGGTACGCCCCCGGCTACCCGCGACGGGTGGTGGCGAGTTCAGGCTGGATATCCTGGTTGCCGAGGACAATGAGGTGAACCAGATGGTGTTCACCCAGATTCTCGGCGAGACCGGTTATGGTTTCGAGATCGTCGGCAATGGCCGCAAGGCGCTCGATGCTTTCGGCCGGCTCAATCCGTGCATGATCCTGATGGATGTCTCGATGCCGGAGATGAACGGGTTGGAGGCGACCGCCGCGATTCGCCGGCTGGAGGAAGAGACCGGCACGCATGTGCCGATCGTCGGCGTCACCGCGCATGCGCTGAAGGGCGATCGCGAACGCTGCCTGGAGGCCGGCATGGACGACTATCTGCCCAAGCCGATCAGCCCCAGGGCCCTGCTCGAGAAAGTCGAGCGCTGGGTCGGCGCCAGCCGCCAGGCTCAGCGCAACGCCGGCTAAAGGCCGGCGTCGCACACCCCCAAACCGCGTTGCGCATGTTGTGCTCCCAAAGCCGGAGCCCTTCTGGGCGATATGCATTTGCCCATTCGGCGAAGATTCGCGGCTACCGCCAACGCCAAGACTATGGCGCGATCGCGCCATATCAAAGGCGGCACGCAGCCGAGAGAATGACCACATTCGAATTCCGCTCTTTCCAGTTACGGGCGGGAGCAGCGACCGCCGGCATGAGACAGCGTCAACCTACCCCAACGGACCTGTTTTCGGCGATGGCCCGGCCACGACACCGTGGCCGAGAGCAACGCGCTCCCGTCCGGCTTTTCTTTATAAAATCCTGTTGAAACCCAAATCGCCGGCCACCTACGGCCTAAATGTAGCAAGTCCCTGATTCCGGGGGCAAAGCCGCGTTCCATCGGGAGCGCCGGCCAGGCGGCATTTTGCTCGTCCCGGACACGCGTTACCGGGGTGACATCAAACTGTCATGCGACTGTAATAATCGAAGGCTATTGGCCTCAGCGGGCGCCGAGAGGAATGGCGCCGAGAGACCATCTTCCGAACAGGAGCAGGCCACATGAGACATTTCATCCGCTCAGCGGCCGTTGCGATTGCAATGGCTACGGCGTCCACTTTCACCCTTTCCGCGGCAATGGCAGCTGATCTTTCCGGCGCCGGCTCGACCTTCATCTATCCAGTGTTCGCCAAGTGGGCCGACACCTACAAGAAAGACACCGGCGTCGGCCTCAACTACCAGTCGATCGGTTCGGGCGGCGGCATCAAGCAGGTCATCGCCAAGACCGTGACCTTCGGCGCCACCGACAAGCCGATGTCCGATGCCGACCTGGAAAAGAACGGCCTCATCCAGTTCCCGATGGTGATGGGCGGCATCGTGCCGATCGTCAACCTCACCGGCGTCAAGCCGGGCGAACTGGTTCTTGACGGCGCGACCTTGGCCCAGATCTACCTCGGCGCCATCACTACCTGGGATGATGCGGCGATCAAGGCCTTGAACCCGACCCTCACCCTGCCGTCCACCGCGATCGCCGTCGTGCATCGCTCGGACGGCTCGGGCACGACCTTCAACTTCACCGACTACCTGGTCAAGCTGTCGCCCGACTGGAAGGACAAGGTCGGTTCGGACACGGCGGTCGAATGGCCGACCGGCGTCGGTGCCAAGGGCAGCGAAGGCGTTGCCAACACCGTCAAGCAGACCGACGGCGGCATCGGCTATGTCGAGTATGCCTATGCCAAGCAGAACAGCCTGTCCTACTCCAAGCTGGTGAATGCCGCAGGCAAGGTCGTCGAGCCGTCGCTCGAATCCTTCGGCGCCGCTGCTTCGAATGCCGATTTCAAGGGCGCGAAGAACTTCAACGTCATCATCACCAATGAGCCCGGCGACACCACCTGGCCGATCGCTGCCTCGACCTGGGTGCTGATCCACAAGGTTCCCGACGATGCTGCAGCCACCGGCGAAGCGCTGAAGTTCTTTGCCTGGGCCTACAAGGACGGCAAGGAAACCGCCAAGGCGCTCGACTATGTGTCGATCCCCGACAGCGTCGTCGACCTGATCAAGACCTCCTGGAAGGCCGATATCCAGGCCGACGGCAAGCCCGTCTACGCCGGCGAGTAACTTCCTTTGAAGGAGCGCCGCGCCGCGGCGCTCCTTTTCCTCAACTCAAAGAGCCGAGCTTCACATGAGCGCTGTCCAGGAAGCCTTGCCAGCCATTCGAGGTTCGCGCGACGCGATTGTCAGACGATTCGCGCTGACTGACGCGATCTTCCACGGAATGACCCGGGCTGCCGCCATATTGGTGCTGGTCCTGCTTGGCGGCGTTGCGATCTCGCTTTTTGCCGGTTCCTGGCAAGCCCTGTCGACCTTCGGCTTCTCCTTCCTGACCAGCGAAAGCTGGAACCCGGTGACAGAGAAGTTCGGCGCGCTGGCGCCGATCTACGGCACCATCATCACCTCCGCCATCGCCATCCTGATTGCCGTGCCGCTCGGCATCGGCATCGCCATCTTTCTGACCGAACTTTGCCCACGCCCGCTGCGGCGGCCGATCGGCATGGCGGTGGAGCTGCTCGCCGGCATCCCCTCGATCATCTACGGCATCTGGGGCCTGTTCGTGCTGGCGCCGTTCCTGCAGACGACGGTGCAGCCCTTTATCATCGGCGTTTTCCACGGCATTCCCGGCCTCAGCAGCCTGTTTGCCGGTCCGCCCTACGGCATTGGCCTGCTGACCTCGTCGCTGATCCTTGCCATCATGGTGCTGCCCTTCATCACCTCGATCACCAAGGACGTCTTCGACACGGTGCCGCCGGTGCTGAAGGAATCGGCCTACGGCATCGGCTGCACAACCTGGGAAGTGACCCGCCGCGTGGTCATTCCCTACACCAGGATCGGCATCATGGGCGGCGTCATGCTCGGCCTTGGCCGCGCGCTCGGCGAAACCATGGCGGTGACCTTCGTCATCGGCAACGCGCACCGCATCTCGACCTCGCTGTTCGCGCCGGCAACGACGATCTCCGCGACCATCGCCAATGAGTTCACCGAAGCTGTCGGCGACCTCTACACGTCTTCGCTGGTGGCGCTCGGCCTGATCCTGTTCGTCATCACCTTCCTGATCCTTGCCATCGCCCGCTACATGCTGATGCGCATCGATGCCCGCACCGGAGCCTGACCGATGTCGACAGCCACATCGCTTCACCAGAGCCGCAAGAGGAAGAATGCCGTCATGATGACGCTGTGCGTCACCGCGGCGGGCATCGGACTTGCCTGGCTGGCGCTCATCCTTGGCGCGCTGGTTTACAAGGGCGCCGCCGGCCTGTCCCTTGACGTCTTCACGCAGATGACGCCGCCGCCCGGCGACGCTGGCGGCCTGCTCAACGCCATCTATGGCAGCGTGGTGATGACGATCATCGCCGTCATCGTAGGTACGCCGATCGGCGTGCTGGCCGGCACCTACATGGCCGAATATGGTCGCTTTTCCAAGCTGACCACCGTGGTGCGCTTCATCAACGACATCCTGTTGTCGGCGCCGTCGATCATCATCGGCCTGTTCGTCTACGAACTGATGGTGCGGCCGATGGGGCATTTCTCGGCAATCGCCGGTGCTGTCGCGCTCGCCATCCTCGTCATTCCGGTCGTCGTGCGTACCACCGAAGACATGCTCAACCTGGTACCGAACGCCTTGCGCGAAGCCGGCACCGCGATCGGCGCGCCGCGCTGGGTGGTCATCAAGTCGGTCGCCTACCGCGCCGCGCTTTCCGGTATCGTCACCGGTATATTGCTGTCGATAGCCCGTATCTCCGGCGAGACGGCGCCACTGCTCTTCACGGCGCTCAACAACCAGTTCTGGTCGAGCAATCTCAACGCGCCGATGGCCAGCCTGCCTGTCACCATCTTCCAGTTCGCTCTCAGCCCTTACGAGGAATGGCAGCAACTGGCCTGGACCGGCGCACTCATCATCACATTGACGGTTCTCGCGCTCAGCATCGTTGCTCGCAGCCTGACCGGACGCAGAGAGGACAAATGAGCCAGATGTTGTCTCCAGACATGACGATCGCCGCCGAGGCCACCGCCAAGGCCAAGATCGAGGTCAAGAACCTCAACTTCTACTACGGCCAGTCGAAGGCGCTGAAGGACATCACGCTGTCCTTGCCGGAGCGCAGCGTCACCGCTTTCATCGGGCCTTCGGGCTGCGGGAAGTCGACGCTGCTGCGCGTCTTCAACCGCATCTACGAGCTCTATCCCAAGCAGACCGCCGAAGGTCAGGTGCTGCTCGACGGCCAGAACGTTCTCGACCGCTCGCAGGATCTCAACCTTTTGCGGACCAAGATCGGCATGGTGTTCCAGAAACCGACACCATTTCCGATGTCGATCTATGAAAACATCGCTTTCGGCGTCAGGCTCTATGAGAAGCTCAGCAAGTCCGAGATGGACGGTCGCGTCGAGCAGGCGCTGAAGCGGGCAGCACTCTGGACCGAGGTCAAGGACAAGCTCAACGCCAGCGGCCTCAGCCTCTCCGGCGGCCAGCAGCAGCGGCTCTGCATCGCCCGTACCGTGGCGGTGAAGCCGGAAGTCATCCTGCTCGACGAGCCGGCCTCGGCGCTCGATCCGCTGTCGACCGCCAAGATCGAGGAGCTGATCGACGAGTTGCAAGCCGACTACACGATCGTCATCGTCACCCACAACATGCAGCAGGCGGCGCGCGTGTCGAAGCAGACGGCCTTCATGTATCTGGGCGAGCTGGTCGAGTTCGACCGCACCGAGAAGATCTTCACGTCGCCCCGCGAGAAGCGCACGCAGGATTATATCACCGGCCGATTCGGCTGAGTTCAGGCATACGAGGGACAGGATCATGAGCGAACACACAGTCGCTTCTTTCGACGAGGATCTCGGTCAGATCAGCAGGCTCATCAGCGACATGGGCGATCTCGCCAGCTCGATGGTCGGCGGTGCGACCAAGGCGCTTTTGAATTCCGACAACGCGCTGGCACAGCGTGTCGTCTCCGACGACGCCATCATGGATGCGCGTCAGCGCGAGCTCGACGATCGCGCCATCACGTTGATCGCCAAGCGGCAGCCGATGGCCGACGATCTGCGCCATGTCGTCGGTTCGATCCGCATGGCCGGCGATCTCGAACGCATCGGCGACCTTGCCAAAAACATCGCCAAGCGCGTCGGCACTGTCGGCCTCAGCGTTACGCCGCGCGACCTTTCGCACTCGATCGATGGAATGGCGCAACTGGTGTTGATCCAGGTGCAGGGCGTCATCGAGGAATATGCTGCCCGCGACGCCGAGGCGTTGGCAAAACTACGCGCCGACGACGAGCGCATCGATGTCAAGTACACGTCGGTGTTCCGCGAACTGCTGACCTACATGATGGAAGATCCCCGCAACATCACGGCGTGCACGCATCTGTTGTTCTGCGCCAAGAACCTCGAGCGCATCGGCGACCACGTGACCAACATCGCCGAAAATGCCTATTATGTTTTGACCGGTACGCAGCTGCCCGCCAATCGTCCGAAGCAGGACGAGACGGCAATGTCCGCGCCGGCGGCATGATGACAGGGGTGACCAGCCGATGATCGCGCCACGCATCATGGTGGTGGAGGACGAGGAGCCGCTAGGCGTGCTGCTCCGCTATAATCTGGAGTCCGAAGGTTACCAGGTCGAGGTGGTGACGCGCGGCGACGAGGCCGAGATCCGGCTGCAGGAGAACGTTCCCGACCTTCTGGTGCTCGACTGGATGGTGCCGGCGGTTTCCGGCATCGAACTCTGCCGGCGCCTGCGAATGCGTTCCGAGACCGAGCGGCTGCCGATCATCATGCTGACCGCGCGCGGCGAGGAGAGCGACCGCGTGCGCGGCCTCTCGACCGGCGCCGACGATTATCTGGTCAAGCCGTTCTCGACACCGGAGTTCATGGCCAGGGTCAAGGCGCTGTTGCGCCGCGCCAAGCCGGAAGTGCTGTCCAGCGTGCTCAAGGTCGGCGACATCGTGCTCGATCGTGAATCGCACCGGGTCTATCGCAAGAAGAGCGAGATTCGGCTCGGACCGACCGAATTCCGCCTGCTCGAATTCATGATGCGCCATCCCGGCCGCGTGTTCTCGCGCAGCCAGCTGCTCGACAATGTCTGGGGCGAGACGATCTACATCGACGAGCGCACGGTCGACGTGCATGTCGGCCGACTGCGCAAGGCGGTCAACAATGGCCGCATGCCCGATGTCATCCGGACCATTCGTGGGGCAGGCTACGCGATTAGGGAAGACTAAAGCGCGTCGCGGTTGAACGGATTCAGGCGACGCGCTTTAGGTGTTTGTTTTTTATGCATGTCGTTTTCCCAAAACCGAGGTCGCTTTTGGGCGACATGCATTAGGTGCCTGTTCCGTCCCGATAGATCGTGACCAGGAAAACTCGATTAGCAGGCGGTCGCCAACGGCCGCGAAGGCTGGAATGTTGCATTCGTCTCATCGATGGGGAGCGAGCACGTGACGCCAGGAGCGGTCATCCCCATCAGTTTTCGAATGACCGCATTTGGGCTAAAGCGACAGGCAGCTTCTGGCGTTCTCCGATCTCCCAAACTCTCTATGTGCCCCGGCTGGCGGCAGGAAGCACGGCCAGCGACACGCATTAGTCGGTCACATCGCCATCTTGCCCGCAGACTCCGACCAACAAGCCGCGCACTCAAGAATTAATTTGAGTTAATTTATATATAGGATGTGTATTTTGCATAAATACACAATTTTATTAAATTTACTTCAACCTACAGCAGGTTCTCTGCTCTTTATTCATTGTGTGTACTCCGAATATTCAATACGATCTCGGATCGAATGACGATTCCGTGGAACGATCTCGTTCTTTGCAACGTTGCTTTGAAAGCGGTCGCCGGACTTTGCGCCGAATGATTTGACCAGGTCGGACACCATGAGGAAGGATTTCTGATGAGCACGGTCTTAAACGCCAAAGGCATCCCCCTTCCCTACACCGGCGCTTCCACTCATTGGTTCTCGGCCACCGGGTCCGGGCCAGAACTGCATGGCACCTCCGGCAACGACTCCTTCTGGGGAGACACCGGCGTCAATGTCACGATCTACGGTGGCGCCGGCGACGACTACTATCACCTCTATTCCACCAACAATAAGGTGGTTGAAGATCCCGGGGCAGGGATCGACACGATCGACACATGGATGAGCTACAAGCTCCCCGACAATTTCGAGAACCTCGTCGTTACCGGCGCCAATCGATATGCGTTCGGAAATGCGTTGGACAACATCATCAAGGGCGGATCGGGTCATCAGACGCTGGATGGCGGCAAGGGAAATGATGTCCTGATCGGTGGTGACGGCGCCGATACTTTCGCCATCTCCAAAGGAAATGGAAGTGATCTTATCTTCGATTTCGGTGCGACCGATGCGGTCCGCCTTAACGGGTATGACTTCACTTCGTTCGATGCCGTCCGTTCACAGATGGTCCAGGTGGAATCGAACGTGATGCTGAACCTCGGATCCGACGAGATCCTGGTGTTCAAGAATACGACCATCGACAAGTTGCAGCCCACCCAGTTCGAACTTCCGATCGACAAGTCCGGCATGACTTTGTCCTTCTCCGACGATTTCAACACGCTGAGCCTTCGGGACGGGCAGGACGGCACCTGGAATTCCAATTTCTGGTGGGGAGCGCCGAACGGCAGCACGTTGAGCAGCAATGGCGAGTTGCAGTGGTATATCGACGCCAATTATGGCCCGACGAGTTCCGTCCACCCGTTCAGCGTTGAAAACGGCGTCCTCACCATCACCGCCGCGCAGGCGCCGGAGGACATCAAGCCTCTGATCAACAACTACGAATACACCTCGGGGATACTGACGACCCACGACACCTTCGCGCAAACCTACGGCTATTTCGAAATGCGGGCGGACCTGCCCGAAACGGCCGGAGCCTGGCCGGCCTTCTGGCTGCTTCCTGAAGACGGCTCGTGGCCGCCGGAGCTGGACGTTGTCGAAACGCGCGGCCAGGACCCGAACACGCTCTACATGACGGCGCATACCAATGAGACGGGAGCGCACACCAAGGTTTCGTCCACGGTGAACGTTGCGGACACCGACGGTTTCCACACCTATGGCTTGCTCTGGACGAAGGATGAGCTCGTCTGGACCTACGATGGTGTTAAGGTCGCTCAAGCGGCGACGCCCGCCGACATGCACGATCCCATGTATATGCTGGCCGATCTCGCGGTGGGCGGCATTGCTGGCCAGCCTCCTGACCATCTGGCTACGCCGGCGGAGATGAAGATCGACTACATCCGCGCCTATACGCTGGACGACCTGCAGCACCACCCCTTGGACATCGCCGGCGACCATTCGGTCTAAGCGACGCCCTCATGTTGGGGCCATGAGCCGTTAGGAGCGCGGGAATGATTGCACAGTCTGGTCTGCGGGCAGTCTTGAGGCGCGCCATCGCCGATGTCGGTGTTTTCTCGTTCCTCATCAACATCCTGCTATTGGTGATCCCCCTCTATCTCTTGCAGGTTTATGATCGCGTCCTGCCTTCCTCCAGCGTCGAGACGCTTCTTTACCTCTCTGCTATCGCGGTTCTCGCGCTCGCCTTTCTCGGCCTCCTCGATGCGGTCCGCTCCGTTTACACGCAGCGCGTTGCAGCCACTGTCGATAACAGACTGGGCGCGAGGACATTCGCCGTCTCGCTTGAGGCTAAGTACGCCGGCGGAGCAGCCCTGAATCCACTGCGAGACCTTGCCTCGGTATGCGCATTCATCAGGTCACGCGGCGCGGCGGTCTTGTTCGACCTGCCGTTTGCTCCGTTCTTCCTCGCCCTGTTGTACCTCATCCATCCTTTGCTGTTCTGGCTTACGCTGGCGGGATCTGCGCTGTTGCTTGCGCTGGTTGTGGCAAATCAGTTTGCCACCGGCAGGAATGACGCCTTGTCGGCGGAACGCTCGGCTGTTGCCAGCCTGTCGGAGCAAGCCTTTGCCCGGAATGCGGAGACGCTGCGTGCCATGGGCATGGTCCAAAACGCCGCGCGAGTGTGGGGAAGGCACGTGGCGGAGGCGCTAGTCCTGCATGACCGTTCGTCGATGGCCAACGCGATTTTCAGTGGAACGTCGCGAGCCGTACGCATGATACTTCAGCTGGCGATACTGGGTGTCGGAGCATGGCTCGTGCTGCAAGGGAAGATGACGGCCGGGATGATCTTCGCGTCTTCCCTGGTGTCGTCCCGCGCGCTGCAGCCGCTCGACCAGTTGATCGGGTCATGGAGGCAGATCGTCGACGCCAGACGATCGTGGAAGCGGTTGGACAAGGCGCTTTCCGCCCAGCCGGCACAAGCGCAAAAACTGACCTTGCCTGATCCGTCCGGCGAAATTGTCGTGCAGGGCCTGATCTTTGTCGCGCCGAACGCCCCGCCCGGCACCGAACCCATCATCAAGAGACTGAACTTCCACATCGGCGCAGGCGAAGCGGTGGCGATAATAGGCCCGAGCGGAGCCGGCAAGTCCACCCTGGCGAGATTGCTTGTCGGTGCGATCCAGGCGACCAGCGGCTGCGTCAGGATCAACGGCTCCGACCTCAGAAGCTGGGACGAGAAGCAGCTTGGCAGGCATATCGGATATCTCGCTCAGGAGGTGGAGCTCTTTCCCGGATCGATCGCGGAAAATGTCGCCCGCTTTGAACCCAATGCAAATGACGCCTCGATCGTCGAGGCAGCAAAGAATGCCCGGGCGCATGAGTTGATATTGGAGCAGCGAGACGGCTATCAGACCAGAATAGGTCCGTCGGACAGAACACTGTCGGGTGGCGAACGCCAAAGGATCGGACTGGCGCGCGCTTTTTACGGCAATCCGCGTGTTCTCGTTCTGGATGAGCCCAGTACCCATCTCGACGGCAGCGGCGAAGCCGCGCTCGAAGAACTGCTTGCCGCCGCGAAAGCGGCGGGCATTACGACAATCGCAGTAACGCACCGCCCTTCGATCGCCGCGGCCTGCGACCGCGTGATGCTTCTGCGCGCTGGAGTGATTGAAGCCTTCGGTCCAAGCGGCGACGTGTTGCGGCAGCCGATTGCCGGCAACGGCCTTCCTCCACAGCGCAGCATGGCGGTGACAGGGTCTTTTGCCACGACGGTCCGCAGCACCCCTCATAGCGTCCGCTTTGGATCGTAGAAGATGACAGCGCAGAGCCTCGCCTGGGAAGGCACAGCACGCACCGACATCCGGCGGGTGGCATTCGCCGGATACGCGGCAATAGCGATACTGGTGGGTTGCTTTGGCTATTGGGCGGTCAGTGCACCGTTGTCCGGCGCGGTTATCACGCAAGGCACCATCTCGGCGACAGGCGGGAACATCCTCATCCAGCATCCTGAGGGCGGCATCATCCAAGAGTTGCTGGTCCATGAAGGTGATCGCGTGCAGCAGGCCCAGGATCTGATCCTGCTGGATAGAACAGCCGCGCAAGCCGAACTCAACCGGCTGACGAGACAGTCGATCGCGTTGAAGGCCAGCGCGTCGCGGCTGGAGGCGGAACGCGACGGATTGGATCAGCTTGCCCCAATCACAGTGGCCGCGCCAGCACCGTTCCAGCACGATTTCGAGGCTCTGGTTCGAGAACAGCAGAAGGAATTCAACGCCAGGCTCGCCCGGTTTCGATCGGAACAATCGATCCTCGCGCAGCGAGTTGCCATGCATCGCCAGTCTGTTGTCGGGTTGCAGGCCCAGAAACAGGCCATTCAGCAACAGGCCGAAGTCGTGAAGAAAGAACTCGGCATCAAGACCGGCCTGTTGGACAAGGGCCTCACCAATCGCACTGAATATTCGCAGCTTTTGCGTAGCGAGGCCGATCTCGTCGGGCAGGGAGGGGCGCTGGAGGCAAATCTTGCATCGGCCAGCACCCAGATCGTCGAAGCCCAGGAGCAGATCGAGCGCCTGACCACGCAACGCGTGGAGGAAGCCCTGACGAAGCTCGACGAGGTGCGTTCTTCGCTGGCCGACATTGACGAACAGATGCGCGCATCCGAGGCAGTGCTGCGGCGGACGACGATCAAGGCACCGGCGGCGGGCATCGTGGTGTCGTCCACCTACAATTCCAAGGGCAGCGTGATTGCCCCCGGCGAGAAGATCATGGAGATCCTGCCTACGGCATCGGGCCTGATCGTCGATGCACGGCTGCCGCCGAAAGACATCGACCAGGTTCGTGTCGGCCAGCCGGCAAAATTGCGCTTGTCCGCGTTGAACATGCGGCTCACCCCTGAGATATCAGCCATCGTGACACAGGTTTCCGCGGACCGGCTCATCGACCAGGGTACGCATGAACCCTATTTCCGCGCCAAGCTGAAGATTGCCGCCAACCTGCCGCCCGACGTGAAAGTGGAGCAGCTTTACCCTGGAATGCCGGTCGAAGCGTTCATCAGCACTGGCGACCGGACTTTCTTCGAGTATCTCGCACGGCCGATGCTTGATTCCTTCGCTCGCGCTTTCACGGAGCGGTAGATGTTGCGGACCGCGCAATTTTGACCCTGGTCCTCACGCAACACTCTTTCCGGCGCTCCCTCGCGCCTGCGCGCCGGGCGCGAAAATTTCCTGGTCGACGAAGGTCAGCGCGCGCATGGCGCAGCCTTCGCGGATCAGCGGCAATTCGTTCGGCTCGGTGTCGAAGGAAATCGACTTCGAATGCTGGCCGCCGGCGGTCTGGGCAATCGCCTTGCGCAATGCCGGCTCGATCAGGTCGAAGGCGGCGGCGCTGGCGCCGACCATGGCGACGGGGGCCGGATCGATCAGGGCGAACAGGCTGCCGAGACCGTAGCCGAGCGCTTCGCCGGCCTTGCGATAGGCCTCGCGCTCAGGCCCATCCCGTTCGCGGGCCGCGGTCGCCAAGGCGCGCATGTCGGCGTCGCTGACATCGGCGACGGGTTCCGCGTCCTCACCCAATTGCCTTGCATTGCGCCAGATGGCGTAGTTGCCGGCATAGGCCTCGACGCAGCCGCGCCGTCCGCAACGGCAGAGCGCGCCGTTCGGCTGATGGATCATGTGGCCGAATTCGCCGCCCGAGGAATGGGTACCGGTGAACAGCTCGCCCTTCAGCACCAGGCCCATGCCGATGCCGTGCGACAAGAGAATGGCGATGAAATCGTCGCGGTAGCGATCGGGATCGCGCCAGCGCAGCGCTATCGCCATCATGTTGCAGTCGTTCTCCATGGTGGCGGGGATGGCGAACTCGTCTTCGAGTATGTCGGCGAAAGCGATGTCGGTGTGCGGCGTGATCGGCGACCACAGCATGGCGCGAGCACGGGTGTCGGTGATTCCCTGGATCGCCAACGCGATGCGGGCGATGCTGCGCACGTCAAGGTCGGGGTCTTCAAGGCGGCGCCGCACGATGGCGACGCATTCGCCGATCAGCGCGTCGCGCGACATGGTCAGTGTGTCCAGCCGCCGCTGTTCCTCGGCGACCACCTGGCCGGCATAGTCGATGACGGCGACGGAGAGAAAATTCAACGACAGCACCACGGTCATCACCGCCGCCGCTTCCGGATTGAGGCTGAGGCCGACCTGAGGCCGGCCGCGTTTGAGCGAGCCGGCCTCGCTTGGCTTGCTTTCGGTCAGGATGCCTTCACCGATCAGGTCGGAGGAGATCGCCGATATGGTCGAGTGGCTGAGCCCCGTGGTCGCGGCGATCTCGGTGCGTGACGGCTGTCCGGCGCGGCGTACGGCCGCGATCACCATCGCCCGGTTGCGGCGGCGCAGATCGTCGTGGCGGATTCCGACCGACATGCTTCTTCAAGTCCTCCCGGTCGCCGCGGTTCTCCGTGCCCTCGAACGCTGTCGGCAACGCAGCCAAATACTGGCAGAAGCCGTCCACTCTGTCATTTATTTATTCCGGGGCTCGAAAAAAATTCGCGAGCACATCAAAATCCATCAGAATCGATGTTGACAGTGTTCGGGTGTTGGACCAGTATTTTTTCGAGGCTCGAAAAAATAGGGCCTCTGTGCCGGCCTTCGGGTCAGTTTGGTCGCGCCATACGCGGCGCAGGGAGGATAATATGAAAAGATTCACAGCCGCCATCCTGGCGGGTGTCGCAATGTCGCTGACGCTCGCGTCGGTCGCGCAGGCGAAGGACAAGGTCATCGGCGTCTCGTGGTCCAACTTCCAGGAAGAGCGCTGGAAGACCGACGAGGCCGCCATGAAGACGGCGATCGAGGCAGCCGGCGACAAGTATATCTCCGCCGACGCGCAGTCCAATCCCGGTAAGCAGCTTACCGATGTCGAAAGCCTGATCTCGCAGGGCGCCAATTCGCTGATCATCCTGGCGCAGGATGCCTCGGCCATCGGCCCGGCGGTGCAGAAGGCGCTGGACGAAGGCATTCCGGTCGTCGGCTATGACCGGCTGATCGAGAACAAGGATGTCTTCTATCTGACCTTCGACAACAAGGAAGTCGGGCGCATGCAGGCCCGCGAAGTGTTCAAGGTCAAGCCGGAAGGCAACTATGTCTTCATCAAGGGCTCGGGTGCCGATCCGAATGCCGACTTCCTGTTCGCGGGCTCGATGGAAGTGCTCAAGGAAGCCATCGACAGCGGCAAGATCAAGAATGTCGGCGAGGCCTATACGGACGGCTGGCTGCCCGCCAACGCCCAGAAGAACATGGAACAGTTCCTCACCGCCAACGACAACAAGGTCGATGCCGTGGTCGCGGCCAATGACGGCACCGCCGGCGGCGTCGTCGCGGCGCTGACGGCACAGGGCCTTGCCGGCACCGTGCCGGTCTCGGGCCAGGACGGCGACCACGCCGCGCTGAACCGCATCGCGCTAGGCACGCAGACGGTGTCGGTGTGGAAGGACGCGCGCGAGCTCGGCAAGAACGCTGCCGAGATCGCCTCGCAGCTGGCCGATGGCAAGAAGACGGCCGATATTGCCGGCGCCAAGGACTTCACGACGCCGGGCGGCAATACTGTCAAGTCGCTGTTCCTGACCCCGGTTGCCATCACCAAGGACAACCTCAACGTCGTCATCGACGCCGGCTGGATCAAGAAGGACGAAGTCTGCGCGGGTGTTGCCGCCGGCACCGTTGCGGCCTGCAACTAAGAGCCGGTCTCTTCCTGCATTCTCAACGCCGCGGCCCAAAGCCGCGGCGTTTTCTCAAAAAGATTTGTGTTTCCGCATCGCGCGGATAGCTTCTAGGCTGGGTTCCGGTATCCGCGTCGGACGGCCAGCCGGTGGGAGGAAATCATGACCGACACGACGTCCAACCCCGCAAATACGCCCGCAGACCAGGCGCGCGCGTCCGAACTGAGCACTGTCGGACGCTTCCTCAAGGCAACCGAACTCGATACGCGCATGCTTGGCATGGTTGGTGCGTTGCTGGTCATCTGGGTCGGCATTCACATCCTGTCGGGTGGACTTTTCCTGACGCCGCGCAACCTCTGGAACCTGTCGGTGCAGACCTCCTCGGTCGCGATCATGGCGACCGGCATGGTGCTGGTCATCGTCATGCGCAACATCGACCTTTCGGTTGGTTCCGTCGAAGGCGTGATCGGTATGATCATGGGCGTGGCGCAAGCCGAATTCCTCATTCGTGTCATCGGCTTCCAGCTTGGAAATCCCTGGCTCTGGATCATCGCGCTGGCCGCCGGTGTGGTGCTCGGTCTTGTGATCGGCGCCTTCCAGGGCTTCATCATCGCCTATCTCGAAGTTCCTGCCTTCATCGTGACGCTGGGCGGTCTGTTGGTCTGGCGCGGCATGGCATGGCTGATCACCAACGGGCGCACGGTCGCGCCGCTTGACTCCACGTTCCAACTGATGGGCGGAGGACCGCGGGGCTCGATCGGCGCCACCGCCAGCTGGATCATCGGCATCGTCGCTTGCGTGGCTGTCGCCTTCGCGCTGCTCAACGGCCGGTCGCAGCGCAAACGGTTCAATTTTCCACTGCGCCCCGTCTGGGCGGAAACCTTTCTCGGTGTAGTCACCTGCGCTGCCATCCTTGGAGCCGTCTGGATCGCCAATTCCTATCCGTGGCCAATCGGCATCGTGCGCCAGTATGCGCAGCAGAACGGCATCACCGTTCCCGAAGGCGGGCTGTTCATCGCCCACGGCATCGCCATACCGGTGCTGATGGCCGTCGCGGTCGGCATCGTCATGACCTTCATCACCAAGCGCACCCGTTTCGGCCGCTATGTCTTTGCCATCGGCGGCAATCCGGAGGCCGCCAATCTCGCCGGCATCAACACGCGCTGGGTGACCATGAAGGTGTTCATGATCATGGGCGTGCTGGCCGCGATCAGCGCGGCGATCTCGTCGGCCCGTCTCAACGCATCGACCAATGCGCTGGGCACGTTGGACGAGTTGCTGGTGATCGCCGCCGCCGTCATCGGCGGCACTTCGCTTGCCGGCGGCTCCGGAACGGTGCTGGGCGCCATGCTCGGCGCGCTGCTCATGCAGTCGCTGCAGTCCGGCATGGTGCTGCTTGGCATCGACTCGCCGCTGCAGAGCATCGTCGTCGGCGCAGTGCTGGTCATCGCCGTCTGGCTCGACACCGTCTATCGCAAGCGCGTCTAGGGAGGACAAGATCATGGCAGACAAGACCGCTCCCATGGGCACCGCGCTGATCGATATGCGCAACATCTCGATCGCGTTCGGCGGCATCCGCGCCGTTGACGACGCCTCGATCGATCTTTTCCCCGGCGAGGTCGTGGCGCTGCTCGGCCACAATGGCGCCGGCAAGTCGACATTGATCAAGATCCTGTCCGGCGCCTACAAGCGCGATGCGGGCCAGATCTTCGTCAACGGCGAGGAGGCATCGATCTCCAACCCGCGCGACGCCAAGAAATACGGCATCGAGACGATCTACCAGACGCTGGCGTTGGCCGACAATGTCGACGCCGCCGCCAATCTGTTCCTCGGCCGCGAGCTGATGACCGCCTGGGGTACGCTCGATGACGTTGCCATGGAGGCGGAGGCGCGCAAGGTGATGGGCCGGCTCAATCCGCGCTTCCAGCGCTTCAAGGAGCCGGTGATCAAGCTGTCGGGCGGCCAGCGGCAGTCGGTGGCGATCGCGCGCGCGATCCTGTTCAACGCACGTATCCTGATCATGGACGAGCCGACGGCGGCGCTTGGCCCGCAGGAAACGGCGCAGGTCGGCGAACTGGTCAAGCAGCTCAAGTCCGACGGCATCGGCATCTTCCTGATCAGCCACGACATCCACGATGTGTTCGACCTTGCCGATCGGGTCTGCGTCATGAAGAACGGCCAGGTCGTCGGCACCGCCCGCACTACGGACGTGACCCAGGATGAGGTGCTCGGCATGATCATTTTGGGCAAATGCCCGCCCGGTGCCATTCCAGGACCGGGCGCTCTGAAGATCGCCGCTTGAGGCTTGCCGGTAGCGATGCCGCCTGACCGGAGGAATGTGCCGGGTCTCGGACAATCCGATGTGCCAGCCGTCAGGATGGCTTGGCCTTGCCATTGTATTGGCACGGCGACTTCCCCATAAAAGGCTCGACATGCTCATGGACCGCATCATCCGTTGAAGAAGCTTTTTCCAACCGTCGCGTTCATCGCCGTTGCGCTGATCAGCATGACGATGGCGGGGTTTGCCTATTTCGCGACGCAGGAGGCCGCCCGCATCAAGTTCGAAGCGACGGCCGACGACGCGCTCAACCGGATCGAGAGCCGCATCGACCTGCATCTGTCGCTGCTGCGCTCGACGCAGGCCCTGTTCGATGCCCGCAACGGCAATATTTCCGGCAACGAGTTCAACGCGTTCTTCAAAGCGCTCGATGTCGACAAAAACTTTGCCGGCTTGCGCGGCATCGGCTATCTCAAGCTGGCGAAGGCTGGAGACGAGGCAGCGATCGAACGCGATATGCTGCGCGACCATGGCGTCAGCCATCCGATCTATCCTGATACCACGCAGCCATGGCGCACTCCGGTCGTGCTGTTCGAGCCGCAGGACCCTTCCAACCAGACCAGCGTCGGCTACGACATGTTCAGTGAACCGGTACGGCGCGCGGCGATCGAAAAGGCGATGTCGGACGACCAACAGCACGCCAGCGGGCTGGTGCAGCTGGGCCACGACACCGGTGCCGCGCAGACGTTCACCGGTTTCCTCGTCTTCGTGCGGCTCAATGTCGAAACCGCACCCGATGCCATCAATGCGCCCAGATCCTCCACAGCCGGTTTTCTCTATGCGGCCTTTCGAGCTCGCGACCTGTTCCAGACCGCGCTCAGCCGGTCCCCGCTGCTGCCGGTCAACACGGAAATCTACGACGGCGACGGCGCTGTGAACGGCGACAATCTGCTGTTCCGGTCGGAGACGCCACCGGCTTCGACCTTGGGGGACAGGCTGCTGGTCACCCGCAAGATCATTGTGGCCGGGCGGCCATGGACTGTGCTGTTCCGGCCGACGAGCGCCTTCTCGCAGCCGTCGTCGCGCGCCATTCCGGTGATGCTGGGGCTGTTTGGCCTGCTGTTGGCGGGCGCCATCGCGCTGGTGGCGCGTTATCAGGAGCGGGCCTATGAGGCGGCGTCGCGCTTGCACGAGACCACGGAAAAGAGCCTGCTCGAAAAAGACCTGATGCTGCAGGAGATGAAGCATCGTATCAAGAATTCGATCACCAGGGTGCTGGCGATCGCGCGCCAGACGGCGTCGCGGGCCACCGACGTCAATGAGTTTTCCGCATCCTTCTCGGCCCGGCTCCAGGCGATGGCGGCGTCCCAGGACATGCTGACGCGTTCGCGCTGGCAGAAGGCCGATCTTGGCGATCTCTTGCGCATCGAGCTTGGCCAGGTGTTCGGCAAGGAGCTGCCCGAAGAGCTGTTGTCAGGGCCGCAGGTGCTGCTCGACGAAACCACGACGCAAGCGCTCGGCCTGACCTTTCACGAACTGGCGACAAATGCGCTGAAATACGGCGAAGCCGGCAATTCGGCCAATTCGTTCAAGGGGGACTGGGCGCTGAAAGTGGACTGGTCGCTCGAAGGGCGCGGGCGTGATAGGACGCTTGCTCTCAACTGGCGCGAAACCGGGCACAAGAAACTCGAAGCGCCTGCCAAGACCGGATTCGGCACCAAGCTGATAGACCTCAACGTTACGCGCGAATTGCGCGGCACGATCAAGCGCGATTACCAGCCCAATGGCCTGAACGTGGAAATCAGAATCCCCCTGGCGAACTGAGCGCGATCGTCAGGCGCAGAATCAACCATCCAAACAACGAAAAACCGGAGGCCGGCTAACCGGTCTCCGGATCAACGTTTCGATTATCGCCGAATTAGTTGCAGCGAGCCGTGTAGATCCGGCCGCGATGATCGCGATACTGGCAATAGCCATTGCGCAGATTGCGCACCAGCAGGCCGGAACCAGCACCCACGGCCGCGCCGATCAGCGCGCCCTTGCCGCCGCCGACCAAGCCGCCGACACCGGCGCCAATCAAGCCGCCGCCAACCACGTCCTGTTCGGTCGAGGTGCAGCCACTGACCGCCACCACCGCAACCATGGCAATAATCATCTTCCGCATAGAGTCACTCCTCACTTTGTGTCCTCACTTTAATAAGCTCCAACCGCCATTTAGCATGAAATGGAGGCCTTTGCTGCTGCAATCTATTGTTGGCGAAGATAGTCTTTTTCTGGGCGTATCGTGTTCGACGCTATCACGACGCTGGAAATCGCCAGGGAAGCGTCGAGCGTGCCGTCCGGATGCACATTCCAGACGATCTGGTCATAGTCGTCTTCCAGAGCCGGATCCACCGGAAGGCACTTGGCTACGATATGCTGAGCCTGCCCTTGAACATCGCTCATCGCAAACGGCCGTTCGGCAACGCATTGGTCGGCGGTTTCGAAGACACTTACAGGAACCTGGAGTTCACGACAGTCGGTCATTGTGTTCGAGCAGCCGATGACCAGCAACAATGCAGCGATGTGTTGAGCGGCCAGCGCGCGCGGGGCGTTGACGTCAGGAACTCAGCTGGTAGCATGACTGCGAGTATGACCGCAGCAGCCAGACCTAAGGCGAGAATGCGCATCGAGATATGGCGGACAGAAGGCGGTGGCACGGTTGCCTCGGAGTCTTCAAACTCGCCCATGGAGATACGAGCGGCCTGTTCCAGTCTGTTCATGTCGGCAACCGTCAAAGGCATTCCTCCCACACCATGCTGCAAGTCCTGCTGCGGAAATGTCCGACGATGCAACAGGTTCAAGCGGTGTCTGGGAAAAACAGCATCCGCTTTTATGGTGAACAGCCGGTTAAGGAGCCGCTCATTCCGTCTCGAAATTGCCATGCGGAACGACAAGGCGGTATTCGAGGCGGCCAGCCGCGATTTCAAGCGTCGCCGTGCCGTTTAGCGATGCCGGCACGACCCGTTCGAGTGCGACGCTACCGAAGCGCTTCTCGCTACGCTGGTTGTCATTGGCTCCGATCGTCTCGGCCCAGGTCAGAGACAGAGAGGGCCCGGTGTCGGCGACGGTCAGGTTGGCTGTAACCTCGACGAACCCATCCGGCCGTGACAGGGCGCCATAGCTCACCGAGTTGACGGCGAGTTCATGCATGGCGAGGCCGATATGCAGGGCAGCGTTGGGATTGAGATAGGGGTTTGCCCCCTGAAAACGCAGGCTGCGCACCGGATCCCCGCCGTAGCGGCCAACCTGGCCCGATACCAGTTCGCGAAGTGCGGCGCCCCGCCAATTGGAGGAGGTCACGAGATCCTGGGACGAAGCCAGCGACTGCAGCCGGCCGCGGAAGCGTGTCAGGAAATCACCGATGCCGTCGGAGTAGCGCCCGGTCTGGGTGGCTATGCTTTGAATGATCGCCAGCAGATTCTTCGAGCGATGACTGACTTCGCGCAACAGCGTCGTCAGGGTCTGCTCACGGCGTTTCTGCTCGGTCGTCTCGACCATCGTGGTGACGACGCCTTGCACCGTGCCGCCATCGCCGTGGTCGGCATCGATCCAGACTTGAAACCAGCGGATGCCATCCTCGACGGGAACGCTGATCTCGAGACGTTGCGGGGTGCCGGATGCAATGACGTCGCGCTTGGCCGAGCCAATGCGATCGGCCTGCGCCGCCGGCAGGATGCCGTTGCTGTCGGCGGCGTCGGAAACCCAAGGCGCGCGCATGTTGCGCGCCCATACGGTTTTCATCTCGCGATCCTGATAGAGCACGGAAATGCCGGCATTGTGCAACGCGTGGAGAAGAGCCCGGCCAAGCTGCATGCCGCTTTCGGCAGGATGCAGGGCGATCACTTCATCGCTTTGCACGTCGTCTTTCCTATCTCCGGTTCTGGAACGCATCGGCCAATCTGTCCACCCAACTCAGGCTGAACGGCTCACTGTTGAATGGGTTCCAAAAGAGAATTCCCGAAAACCAGCTCCAAAAGCGGTCCGCCGGACGGTGCCCTTTGCAGGATACCGCCCGGCGGTGGCTGGAAACCGTTTGAGGGGTGCGGCTTCCAGTGTCCGGTCCTCACGACGCCCGTTTGAATAGGCCGGCGAGGAGGGAAATGATCAGGAAGGCGAGAAAGATGAAGAACAATATCTGCGCTATCCCCGCAGACGTGCCGGCGATGCCGCCAAAACCAAGCGCGCCGGCGATGATTGCCACGACGAGAAATACGAGCGCCCAGTAAAGCATGGTTCATCTCCTTCTAATGGTGCGATGAAAACGTGGGTAGATGCGGTTTGTTCCACCCTTTGCCGAAAAAGACGATGCTTGCAAATCGTTCGGAGCCGGAGGCGCAGGAGGAATTTCGCCGTTGCCGCCCGATGCGTGCATCAGGCGGCACGAAGTGAAGAACTGATGAATTTGAAGATCTGGGAGAAAATCGGCGAGCGAGGCTATCGCCTTGGGTTCGTCAATTCTTCAATTCCTCCGCTCCTCAATTCCCGACTATGCGGCGGCTTTCGCCTGGCGATCGAAGAACAGCGCCTGGCTGATCAGTGCCTTGACCATGTCGGGATTGAACGGCTTGGTGACCAGGAAGGCCGGTTCGGGACGTTCGCCGGTCAACAGACGCTCGGGAAAGGCGGTGATGAAGATGACCGGCACCGATGTCGACGACAGGATCTCATTCACGGCTTCGATGCCCGAACTGCCGTCGGCGAGCTGGATGTCGGCCAGCACCATCTTCGGCCGTGTCTTGCCGAACATCATCACCGCCTCGGCATGGGTGCGCGCCGTTCCGACGACGCGGTGCCCGAGGCTCTCGACCATTTCCTCTATATCCATGGCGATCAGCGGTTCATCCTCGATGATCAGCACGTCGGTTGCCACCTGGCGGGATATCTCGTTGCTTGCCTGCGCCAGCAGCTCTGAAAACTCCTGGTCGCCGACATCGAGAATCTCGGCTGCCTCGTCCTCGCTGAAACCTTCGACGGCTACGAGCAGGAAGGCCTGGCGGGGGAGCGGCGCAAGCGCATTCAGATTGGCGGCGGCGCGCTGTTCCCATGCCGATTGCGCCTGCTCCTGCGGGACGCGGATGGCGACCGATGTGAACAGCTTGGCGAAAACCTTGTACAGCGCGATGCGGTCGCTCGATGCCTCGGGAAAGATATCGACATCGGCGATGATGGCTTCGAGCATCGCGGCGACCAGCGCGTCGCCACTTTCCTGTGATCCGGAAACGGCCCGCGAGAAGCGGCGCAGGAATGGCAGGTGTGGTGCGATGGTGGCGGATAAGCTCATGATAAGACGTCTCCCTCAGAATGACGTGATTGCATAGATTGCAGGTCAAGCTGATTGCAAGCCTAGTTAAACAACGCCCTTCCTGAGAAAAAGTTCCGGTCTCGGTGGAACTAATGCGGGGGAACGGCGTTTGAATGCCGGGATGGGCAACCAGACGAGGGTGCCGCTTGCGTTGTGTTGAGTCGGTTGTGAGCGGCTTGGTGCTGGGAATATAAGGGCAAAATGAAGGATATGACGAAAGATATTCTAGCTGGCGCCGCGGGCAGGCGCCGGAACGGTTCTGGTGACGCCCTCGGGCCGAACTCCGAAATCGGACGCAAACTCAAACAATATTACGACGAGCTGGTCTCCGACGATGTGCCGGATCGCTTTGCCCAGTTGCTCAGCCAACTGGAACGGGCCGAACCCGCACAGAAGAAGGACTGAAGCATGGCAGCGGTCTCCCAAGGCTTCAAGACCGATCTGCTTGGGGCGATCCCGAGCTTGCGCGCCTTTGCCGTGTCGCTGACGCAGAATGCCGACAAAGCGGACGATCTCGTCCAGGAAACGCTGGTCAAGGCGTGGGACAAGCATGAGAGCTTCCAGCCTGGCACCAATCTCAAAGCATGGCTTTTCACCATCCTGCGCAATGAATTCTATTCGCAGATGCGCAAACGCGGGCGCGAAGTGCAGGACAGCGACGGCATCATGACGGCCAGGCTTGCCGTTCATCCGGCCCAGCATGGCCAGCTCGATCTGAAGGATTTTCGCGGCGCCCTCGAGCAATTGCCGGAGGATCAGCGCGAAGCCATCATCCTTATCGGTGCGTCGGGTTTCTCCTACGAGGAGGCCGCCGAGATTTGCGGTTGCGCGGTCGGGACGATCAAGAGCCGCGTCAGCCGGGCCCGCACGCGCTTGCAGGAGATCCTGAAAATATCAGGCGAAGACGAGTATGGTCCGGATGCGATTTCGGCCCAGGTAACGGGCACTCCGGCCAGTTGACCTGCGATCGCCAGGCGCGATCCGCAAGGGTCGGGCGCCAGGCGCGATCCGCAAGGGTCGGCATCTTCTCAACCCGGAGAAGCACGTCCGCAGGCCGCCGCCACCGCTTGCACGAGGTCTTCACCCGAATAGGGTTTGCCGACCAGCTTGACGCCCGGAAACGATGCCTTGATTTCATCGGCATCCGAATAGCCCGACGCAAACACGAAAGGTACGCCTGCCGCGCGCAACCCCGAAGCAAAATCGAGTGTCGAGGCGCCGCCCAGCATGAGGTCGACAATGGCCGCATCGAATTGCGTGGCGACCTCCCGGCCATCGACCTCGGTCAGATCGCGGGCGATCACCACCTCACCGGCGCCGTGGTCACGGCAAAGCTGCTCGACATCCATGGCGATGAGAAATTCGTCCTCCAAGACGAGAATCCGCAATCCGTCAAGCAATGTGGGCACAGGCAATGTGGGCACAGGCAATGACTCCTCGAAACGCATAGACTCATGATCGCTAATTGGCGTGCTGTCATTTAAAAAAGACATGTGGCCGGCGGCGGAACCTCAATCCTTGCAACGCATTGAAATGCAGCCCTTCCAAAGAGCGGGCTTTCGAAGGGGGCGAAATGTCAGCTCAGGACAATCGCGCTCGCTCTAACCGTAAGTATCCTTGCGAGAACTGCCCATCGCGGTGCCGGTTTTCCGCGACTTCGAAAAACAGGAACTGGCCTTCATCGGCAAATTCAAGAAAGGCGAGCTCGCCGTCGACAAGCTGTTGCTGGACGGCCGCCGCCAAATCCTCAACTATCTCATGCTCGGCGATCTGATCGGCCTGCACGGCAGGTGATTCGTCGGCCGCTGATTTGGCAAAGCGCTTTTTTACCATGTCGGCGGGCAGGGTGCGCGCCGATGCGTTTTCGGCTAGTTTGTCCCTGGTGTCGGAACCTTGAGACATGCGGCGCGTTTGAAACCAAGCAATCACAAGGAGTTAAGCAATGGCAACTGCCGCAGGAAAGACCGCAAGCGACGCCCGTGCAAATGCAGACCTTGAAGCCGACATCAGGCAGTTGAAGGCCGATATCGACAAGCTCACCAAGCAGTTGGCCAAGACCGGCGAGCATGGCTATGGCACAGCCCGCCGTGCGGCCACCGAAGGGGTCGAGCAGCTGCGTGCGCACGGCGAAGCTGCCTTCGACAGTCTGCGCAGCAACGCCAAGGATATCGAAGCGCAGATGATGGCCAGCGTGCGCGAAAAGCCGGTGACGTCACTGGCGATCGCCGTCGGCGTTGGCTTCCTCTTCGCGCTTCTCGCGCGTCGCTAATCGCATCCTCAGATGGGAATGCTCGCATCCCTGATTTCCGGCCTGGCGTCGGGCGAAACCGTTGCCGCCATGCGCCGGGCGCGCACGGCGGCAATCGTCTATGGGCTCGCCCTGTCGGCAGCGCTCTGTGGTCTCGGGTTTCTGGTCGGCGCAGCCTATATCTGGGCGGCGATGCGCTACGGGTCGCTTGCCGCCGCGCTGGGCTTTGGCGCCGGTTTCCTGGTGCTTGCCGGGCTGATCCTGCTGATTTACCAGATATCCGCAGGCTCGCGCGCGCGGCGCCGGGCGCAACGACGCAATGCCGAAATGAAAGCAATCGGCATCACCGCCGCGCTCGCCGTGCTGCCGACGCTGCTCAAGGGAAAGGGCGGTCTCGGCGTCATCCTGGGTCCGGCCCTGGCGATCGCCGCCTACGCTATCTATCGTGAGAACGTGAAATCTGACGATCCGGATGAGAGCGAGCGGAAATAAGCCTTTTGGCCCCTTTCCGTTTGATCATGATCCCGAAACCGGCTCTTGCTTCGCTGATTTCGGGTTCGGGGTCAGGTCCGTCACTTCGACAGATCTTCCAGAGGCATCGATATTTCGGCAAACACACCTTCCGGCCGGAACTCGTGGGTCACTTCGCTTGAAATCACCTTGGCAAGGCTGCGGCGGATGAGGATCGAGCCGAAACCGTGCCGCTCCGGCGGGGCGACTTGAGGACCGCCGCTTTCGCGCCAGGTCAGGACCAGGCGTCGAGCACCCTTCCTGCCCTGCGTCCTCCAGTCGAGATCAACCTTGCCTGATACCACCGACAGCGATCCATATTGCAGCGCATTGCTGCCCAGTTCATGCAGGATCAGGCCAAGTCCGACGGCCTGGTCTGGCGACAGCAGCAAGTCGTCGCCGGAGATCGTCATGCGCGGCTGCTCTGCCGTTTCGAAAGGCCTGACTTCGATCTGGACAAGTTCACGAATGCCGATGCCGCGCCACTCGCGGTCGGACAACAAATTGTGGGCGATGCCCAGGGCCTGAAGCCGGGCGCCAAAGGCTTCGAGGAATTCGCTCGGCTGGCGGGCATGGCGCACGGTCTGCGTCGCCAGCGCCTGGACGGTCGCCAGAGTGTTCTTGACGCGGTGGTTGAGTTCGCGCAGCAGCAGCCGTTGCCGCTCGTCGCCAAGCTTGCGCTCCGATATGTCGTAGTTGACGCCGAAGATCAGCGTCGGCTTGCCGTCGCCGTCGCGCTCGATGACACGGCCGCGCGTGGCGAGCCAGCGTGGCGGATGAAAGCCCTTCACCCGGTATTCGCCGAAATAGTCGTCGCTGCCGGTCAAGGCGTCGCGAAAGCGGGTTTCGGTCTGGTAGACGTCGCGCGGATCGATGGCGGTGAGGATGTCGCGTGCCCGCAGCCGGTTCGAGCGCGGCAGGTTGAACAGCTCCGACATCAAGGTGTCGCATTCGATGATGTCGTTGCGGATGTCCCACGCCCAGCTGGCCAGCGACGCCGCATCGAGCGCGATGGCGCGCCGCTTTTCCTCGCGCGCCAGCGCGGCCTCGGCGATGGCGCCGCTGCGAGTCGCGTCCTTCAAGGTGAGCAGGCTGGCGGCGAGGCCGGCGAGCGCCTTCAACTGGTCGAGTTCGGCGCGGGATGGAAAGGCATGCGGCTTGCGGTCGAGCACGCACAGCGTGCCGATGCGGGCACCTGCGACGATCATCGGCGCGCCGGCATAGAAACGGACATGGTGCTTGCCGGTGACCAGCGGGTTGGCCTTGAAACGGGGGTCCGTCGTTGCATCCGTGACCACCATCGGCTCGTCGCCGGCGGCAATCGCATGGACGCAGAAGGAGATGTCGGTCGCGGCTTCGGTCTCGTCCAGGCCGAAGCAGGATTTGAACCATTGCCGCTCATGGTCGACGAGCGTGACCAGGGCGATCGGCACCTGCATCGCCGCCGCGGCAAGGCTGCTGATGCGGTCGAAATCCGGATCGGCGGCCGTATCCAGCATCTCCAGCCCGTGCAGCACGGCCAGCCGGTCTTGATCCTTGATCGCGCGTGCAACTTCAGCCGGCAGGCCCGGCACTGTTTCTGCCTTACTATTCACCAAGCCCCCAATGCCCCGTCTTGGCCTGCCCCGTCTCGGCCTTCGCTCCCGCGCCGGCCTGCCGATCCAGGAGCAGCCCGCCGATCCGGAACCATCCTAGCAAGGAACCGTTACCTGACCATGTTGTGCCAGATGCGTCAGCTGGTGCAAAACAAGACAAGGACCGACCATGGCCAAGATCATTCCCGAGAACAAAGCGCGTCAGGGGCGATGGGGCTGGCACGGCCTGCGCATTTTGATTGCCGCGCTGCTTCTGGCCTTCGCTGCCTGGGGCATCGCTGAAATCTATGGTGAATTGGTCAAGACGCCGGCGACGGAGCAAGGAAGTGCGCCAAGCGGCTAGATTTTCGGGCTTCGTCGTTCGAGGTCGCATCAGGCAGCCTTTGCCTCGGCGAGGCTGGCCGGCACCAGGACATTCAGTGCGCCAGGCCGGATTTCGATCGTCGTTTCACGATCGAGCCTGACCAGTTCTCCATCCATCACGGCGCGAAACTTGCTGCTTCCCGAATGGATTTTCAGGACCGTTCTGTTCGCCTGATGGATTTCGACATGTTCATTGTCGCGCCATTTGCCGCGCGCCATGTTGAAGAAGAATTTGACCAGCTCGGCGCGCTGCTGCGCCACCGTGACATAGACGCCAAGCACGCCGCCGGCCGGGTTGTCAGCGTAAGGCAGGTGGCCTTCGCCGAACAGATTGTTGGTGATGCCGATGCCGGTGATGCGGGCCGCAATCTCGGCTTCGCCGATGCTGAGCGTCACGTTCATCGCCGGGGGATTGTTGATTGTCGCCCAGGCTGCCTTGGCCGTGGCGCGGATCTTTCCCAGGCGCGAACCGAATTCCATCTTCTGGCGCAGTTGCACCATTTTGGCGTGCATGCCGATCGAAAACTGATGAACGAAGGGCCGGCCGTTGGCCGTGGCCATATCGACTGCGACAATTTCGCCGTTGGCGAAGGACTCCAGCGCGGCATCGAGGGACTGCGGAATGCCCAGCCCACGAGCGAACAGGTTCATGGTGCCGGCCGGCAATATGGCAAGCGCCTTCTTCGTGCCCATCAGCCGGGCAGCCGCGGCGGAAATGGTCCCGTCGCCGCCACCGGCCAGCACGACATCGACGGAGCGGCGTGAAGCCGCGCCGTTGAGCGTTTCCACTACATCCTTGCCGGCGACAATCTCGATGCTGAGAGAGTGCCCCGACGCCTCCAGCGTCTGATGCATCCTTTCGGAGAAAGCGGCAAGGTCAATAGTGCGCAACGTGCCGCCATCCCGGTTCAGCACCGCTGCAAATCTCATGCCCCGCTCCGTCGCTCGGGCCGGCACAGACCCAGCCAATGGCTGAAACGCGACGAAGCGGGAAAGGTTCCGTTTTGAAAGCAGCCAATACCGGCTCCGTCCTTCAGTCGCCGCGCATCCGCGCCCGCGTTTTTGTCGGAACAACAGCATGCTCACAACGTTGTGAAATTGCAGATGACGCCGCGTCCGAACTCCCTAAGCGACGGTTGCGGCGCACAAAATTACGCACGAGGAGAGACTGACATGATCCGCAATCTTTTAGCCACGACTGCAATCGCAACCCTGGTCGCGACTGGGGCTTATGCGCAGACTGCAACAACCCCGGCGCCAGCACAGACGCCCGCCGTTCAGGAGCCCGCCGCTGCCCCGGTGCGTGCCGAGGGCAGCATCGTCACCAATATCATCGGTGAATCCGTCTATAACGGCACCGGCGACGATGCTGAGAACATCGGCAAGGTCAGCGACGTCGTCTTCGACAAGGATGGACAGGCGAAATCCGTCGTCATCGGCGTCGGCGGCTTCCTGGGTATCGGAGCGAAGAATGTCGCTTTCGACTATGCCAAGCTGCAATGGGCCGAAAAGAACGGCGACCGCTGGCTGGTTGCCCAGACGACGAAGGACGAGCTGACGGCGCAGGCAGAATTCGACAGCAAGCCCTACGCTCCGGCTCCTGCGCCAGCCGCGTCGACCGATGCCACGGCGCCGACCGCGCCCGCGACGACGGATACGGCGCAGAAACCTGCCGACATGAATGCCCCTCCGGCGGAACCTGTGAAGCGCGCCGATGGCAACCTTGCCACCAACATCATCGGGGAAACCGTCTACAATGGCACCGGTGATGACGCGCAGAACATCGGCAGCGTCAGCGACATTGTGCTGACCAAGGAAGGCAAGGCCGAGTCCCTAGTCATCGGCGTCGGTGGTTTCCTTGGCCTCGGAGCCAAGAATGTCACCTATGATTTCTCCAAGGCCCAGTGGGCCGAGAAGAATGGCGACCGCTGGCTGGTGGCCCAGACCACCAAGGAAGAACTGCAGGCGCAGCCGGATTTCAACCGCAAGGCCTATGATCCGGTACCCGCGACAACGGCATCCAATGAGCCGGCAGCAACCGCCCCGGCCGCCGTTCCGTCCAACACGACGGCCCCTGCTGTCGCTCCGGCAGACAAGACGGCGGCGGCTCCTGATGCCTCGGCTCCCGACCAGACGCAGACCGCAGCCATCGACAAGTCCGCGCTGACCGAAATGCCGGTTGGTGAGATCCGCGCCGACGATCTGAAGGGCACCACCGTCTACGGTGCCAACGATGCCAAGGTCGGCGTGATCGGCGACGTCGTCTTGACCCCCGACAAAAACCCCGATGCCGTGATCGTCGATGTCGGCGGCTTCCTCGGCATTGGCGCGAAGGAAGTCGCGGTCGGTATGGATAATCTCAAATTCATGACCGACAAGGACGGCAACAAGTATCTCTACACGACCTTCACTAAGGAACAGCTCGAGGCTCAAACCGCCTATGACAAGGGCAGCTATGCCGAGAAGCGCGATCAGCAGCGCATGATTGTGCGGTAGCTCGGTTCAGTCTTGAAGAAGGTCCGCCCCGGCAACGGGGCGGACCTTTTTCATGTCAGGCGCGGAGGGAGACCGGCGGCGCGGCCCGCAATTCCGTGCTCCGTCAGCTCTACCAGTGCCAGCGACTGGTCAAGATGTTCGGCACGCCAGGCAAGGAGCCGTTCGGCAAACTCCAGCCGCACGGCGAGATGCTTTGGGGAGGCCGCGAGATTGTCCAGTTCGCCCGGATCACTTTCGAGATCGAACAGCAGCGGCGGCAGGCCGCCACCGAAATGGACATATTTGAATTTTTCCGTGCGGATGACGGCGAGGTTGCATTGGCGTGAGGTGATGCCGAAATGGCGTTCGGCCTCACCATCGGCAATCGAGCGGAAATCGAACTCCCAATGCGCGGCATCGCGCCAGGCTGCAGGGTTCGCTCCGTCCAGGAACGACCTCAGCGAGTGACCGTCGAGATGTGGCGCGGGAGCCTCGCCGAGCAGGTCGAGAAGCGTCGGCACAATGTCCACCGCTTCGGTGAAGCGGTCGACGCTGCCGCCGGCCGCCTTGCGGTGGTGCGGATCGCGGATGATCAGCGGAATGTGATAGCTGCCATCGAAGTAGCCGCCCTTGCCCAGCATGAAATGGTCGCCCATCATCTCGGCATGGTCCGATGTCAGCACGATGATGGTGTCGTCCCACGCGCCCGCGGTCTTGACCGCTTGCCAGACGCGGCCGAGCTGCGCGTCGACCTCTGAGATCATGCCGTAATAGATCGCGCGTATACGGCGAAAGTCGTCATCGCTCCAGTCGTGCACCCTGCCATTGGCGTCGGGACGGAACTTAGCCTGCTTCTGCCGGCCAATGTCATAGACGAGATAGGGATGGCTTTCCGCCTCTTCCTGCCAGCTTGCCGCCCGCAGGAAGGCGGGGCCGTCCGCTGGTTCATACAGCGTGTTGTAGGGCTCCGGGACGATGAAGGGCGGGTGCGGGCTGATGAACGAAAGATGCGCGAACCACGGCGCGGCGCGCTCCTGCTCGCCGAGCCAGCGCGTGAATTCGCCGGTCAGGAAGGCGGCCGGCGTTTCATCCCTGGAGTAGACAGGTGGCGCGTTGCTGACAGATGCGCTGGCCTTGCCTTGGGTCACCGGGCGGTGGATGTCGGGAGACCCGGCGCTGGTGTCGATACCTCGCTGCTTCAGCCAGGACAGCCACTGTTTCTGATGCTCGGGCAGCAGCTGGCGCACCGTAAAGCCCGGCAACACGCCTTCATAGCTTTGCAGCCGCGGGTCGCCCGGCGCCAGCAGGCGCGGGTCGAGCGACACGTCGGTATAGCCGAACAGTGTCGGATCATAGCCAAGGCCGCGCGCATGCAACGCGATGTTGCCGTGACGGGCGTCAAGCGGCGTGCCGTTGCGGCAGACGCGGTTATTCATCTGGTAGAGGCCGGTGTAGAGGCAGGCGCGGGCCGGCGAGCAGGGCGCCGCACCGCCATAGTGCCGCTTGAACAGCACACCCTCTGCGGCCAGTGCGTCGGCATTCGGCGTTTTCACAACCGGATGGCCCGCGGAAGACAGACAATCGCCGCGCCACTGGTCGCATGTGATCAGCAGAATGTTAGGCCGCCTGGCTTTTCCAGTCACTCGCGATACCCTTGTCCCTGGATGGTCGAACGCCGCTCATGGAACCGAATTCTGACGACGGCGCAAGTCCGTCTTGTGAGTCAATTGGTGAACAAACTTCTTTCCATTGTTCACTTTTGCAGGACAGTCCATTCTGTGTTTGCCGCCTTTGCCTAAAGCGCCCGCATCCTCATATTGGCGTGGACAGCGGCGAGGGCCGCACAAGCACCAAGGGAAGGAGCAAGACAATGCTCGACCAGATCAAGGGCCTGCATCACGTCACATCGATGGCCAAGGATGCCCGGCAGAACAATGAGTTCTTCACCCAAAAGCTCGGCCAGCGCCGGGTCAAGAAGACTGTCAATTTCGACGCGCCCGATGTTTACCACCTCTACTATGGCGACGAATCCGGGATGCCCGGTTCAGTGATGACCTATTTCCCGTTCCCCAACATCGGCAAGGGCCGTCACGGCGTCGGTGAAGTCGGCACCACGGTCTATTCGGTACCGGAAGGCACGCTTGCCTACTGGGAAAAGCGTTTTGCCGATGAAGGCGTCACCGGCGTGTCGCGCGAACAGACATTCGGCGAGAAGCGTCTGGCCTTTTCCGGTCCCGATGGCGACGGTTTCGCGCTGGTCGAGGACAAGGCGGATAGCAGAGCGCCCTGGGCGAAAGGCGGCATCCCAGCTGATGAGGCGATCCGCGGCTTCCACTCGGTGTCGCTCCGGCTGAAGGATGGCGGTGCCACCGAGGAGCTTTTGAAATTCATGGGCTACGAGGAGATCGAGAAATCAGGCAACGTCAGGCGGCTCGCTGTGAAGAACGGCAACGGCGCCGATGTCGTCGATATCGAATCGCTGCCGACCACGGCCTTCGCCGATCTCGGCGCCGGCTCAGTCCATCATGTCGCCTTCGCCGTCGAGAACCGTGCCAAGCAGCTCGAAGTGCGCAAGGCGTTGATGGACACCGGCTATGGGGTGACACCGGTGATCGATCGCGATTATTTCTGGGCGATCTATTTCCGCACGCCGGGTGGCGTGCTGTTCGAAGTTGCCACCAACGAGCCGGGTTTCGATCGCGATGAGGATACCGCTCATCTCGGCGAGGCGCTGAAGCTGCCGACGCAGCACCAGCACCTGCGACCCTATCTCGAACAGCATCTGCAGAAGCTGGAAGGCTGAGACCATGAGCAAGGACGCGTACATCCACAAGCTGCTGCCCGGTTCGCCGGGCGGTCCGTTGCTGTTCGTCTTCCATGGCACGGGGGCCGACGAGAACCAGCTTCTGTCGCTGGGGCGCGATCTCGCGCACCAGGCAACCATTATCTCGCCGCGCGGCGACGTGTCGGAACAAGGTGCGGCACGCTTCTTTCGCCGCACTGGGGAAGGCGTCTACGATATGGACGATCTGGCGCGGGCGACGGACAAGATGGCAGGCTTCGTCAACACGTACGTCGAGGCGGCGAAGCCGTCGGCCGTGCTCGGTCTCGGCTATTCCAATGGCGCCAATATCCTGGCCTCGGTGGTGTTTGCGATACCGGCGCAGTTCGACGCTGCGGTGCTGATGCATCCGCTGATCCCGTTCGAACCTGACGTCAAGGGCAGTCTCGCTGGCCGCCATATTCTGCTCACCGCCGGCAAGCACGATCCGATCTGCCCACCGAACCTGACCACGCGGCTCGAAGCTTATTTGCGTGCCGACGGCGCCGATGTCACAGTGGAATGGCATGAAGGCGGGCACGAGGTGCGGCCAAACGAGATCGAGGCGGCACGGCGGTTCTTTGCCAATGCTGCCCAAGGAGTATAGCGATGCCGGATCAACTGCCTGAGATCGAACTGGAGGATCGCGGTTCCAAGGGTCGCTACGTCCTTCGCGGGCCCGGTGGCGCCGAAGCCGAGATGACCTTCACCAAGATCGGCGAGCACCAGATCATCATCGATCACACTGAGGTACCGGACGCGTTTCGCGGCCAAGGTGCCGGGCTTAGGCTCGTCACCCGCGCCGTCGAGGATGCGCGTGCGGCAGGCAAGAAGATCATCCCGCTCTGCCCATTCGCCAACGCCCAGTTCCGCCGCCATCAGGAATGGGCTGACGTGCTGAAGCGGTAGGGATTTCGTCGCTCGTAAACGGCGCGACAAGCGGCTGCCATCCCAGCGGGGATGGCTTTGGCATTTGCGCGGGTGGCGCATCCTGCCTATGTAGATATGATCCATCTCAGCCCCTTGCCGACAAACGAACCGAATGATCCCCCTATGACCGAAACCGACCTCGTTCCCGTCTTCGACGGCCACAACGATACGTTGCTCAGACTCTATCAGTCTAAAGACACCGACGTCGAAAAGCTGTTCATCGAGGGGAAATCGGGCGGCCATATCGACCTGCCGCGTGCCAAAGCCGGCGGCTTTGCCGGCGGCATGTTCGCCATCTTTCCGCCGCCTGTCGAGAAATCCAGGCGCAGTGCCGTGCCCCTGGCGCCGAGTGATGCCGAGCCGCTGCCGCCCGAGGTTCCGCGCAATGACGCGCTGACCTCGACGATCGCCATGGCCTCGATCCTGTTTCGGCTGGAACGGGCCGGAGCGCTCACCGTCTGCCGCAGCGCCGGCGACGTGCGCAACGCCATGGCGCAAGGCTCGATCGCGGCGGTGTTCCACATCGAAGGCGTCGAGGCGATCGATCCAGAGCTCACCATGCTCGACGTGCTGCACGCTGCCGGCCTGCGCTCGCTCGGCATCGTCTGGAGCCGGCCGAACGCCTTCGGTCACGGCGTGCCGTTCCGCTTTCCGTCCTCGCCTGACACTGGGCCCGGCCTGACCGATGCCGGCAAGGCGCTGGTCAAGGCCTGCAATCAGCTGAAGATCATGATCGATCTGTCGCATCTCAACGAGAAAGGTTTTCGTGATGTCGCCGCACTCAGCGACGCGCCGCTGGTCGCCACCCATTCCAACGTGCACGCGATCTGCGGTCATTCGCGCAATCTCACCGACTGGCAGCTCGGCGCGATCCGCGAGTCCGGCGGCATGGTCGGGCTAAACTTCGCCACTGGCTTCCTGCGCGAGGACGGGCGAATGAATGCCGACACCAGCCTCGACATCATGGTGCGCCATGTCGATTCGCTGCTGCAGGCGCTGGGTGAAGACGGCGTCGGCGTCGGCTCGGATTTCGATGGCGCCATGATCCCGGCCGTCATCGGCGACGTTGCCGGCCTGCCGAAGCTGCTCGATGCTCTTTCGGCACGGGGTTTCGGCCGTGCGCTGATCGAAAAGATCGCCTATCGCAACTGGCTCGGCGTGCTGGAAAAGACAATTGGATAGCGCTTAGCGCTATTCGAAGCCGATCCTTTTCAACCAGTCCTTGCCGCCGCCGCGATCGCGGATGATCGGCAGCGGATCTTCCGAATCGAGCCGTGCGCAGATGCGGTAGACTTCGAGCGTCTCGGCGCTCATCTCGTCGCGCTTGTAGAAAAACATGGCCGCGGCATAGCGCGTGCGGCCGGACCATTTTTCGCCGAGCGGCGTGTTGACGAGCTCCCACTGCTCGGCGGCTTCCCCATCTTCTTTAGGCTTGTCGGCTTCGTCGGTCATGGTCAGAAGTCCGCGGGCGGGTTGGCGGTGCGGCGGTCGAGCTTGATGAACGGCCGCGCCACTACCTTGGCCCGCTTCATCAGCTTCTGATACTGCAGCTCGCGCATGGCGTAGATCTCGACCCAGAGGTCCTCGATAATTGTATCACCGTATGGCCGCGCCAGCGAGGCGATGGCGATGTTGCGCTTGGCCATCGGCGACCACATGGCGCCGCTGACCAGGCCAACCTCCTGGGCTTTCTTGTGGTAGATGATGGCGTGTTCGGCCGGGATGTTGCCCTCGATTTCCAGCCCGACCAGCACATGGCGCAGCTTGCGTTTGGTGCGAGCCTCGAGGATGGCACGACGGCCGTTGAAATGGCCCCTTTCCAGATCGATCATGAAGCCGAGCCCGATCTCGTCAGGCATGCGCAGGCGGTCGGCGCGGATGGCGTGCTCGGCGGTGGTGAAATCCGCATTGGCAACGATCAGCCCGGCCTCGAGACGCGCGCGGTTGAGCGGCGTGTAGCCGATGGCGCGGATGCCGCGCTGTTCGCCCGCAATCATCAGCCGGTCCCACAGGCTCAGCGCCTTGCCGGCCGGCACGAACAGTTCGTAGCCGAGATCGCCGGTGAAGCCGGTGCGCGAAATCGTGACGCTATCCCCATCATGCGGGAAGTCGGCAAGATCGAATATTTTCAGCTTTTCGACGCCGGTGAAGCCGGCATCGCGCAGCACCGCAAAGGAAGTCGGCCCTTGCAAGGCGAGGCCCGCGATGGCTTCTGTCTCTTCCTCGACTGTGACGTCGAAGCCGCAGGCGCTGTCGAGCAGCCAGGGCAGATGCCGCTCCTGCGAACAGAGGCGGAAACGCGTCGATGACAGCCTAAACAGCATGCCGTCGTCGAGGACAAAACCCGCGTCGTCGCACCATGCGGTGTAGTGGACGCGGCCCGGTTTGAGCTTGGTGACGTCGCGTAGCGTCACACGATCTAGCAAGGCTTCGGCGTCCGGCCCTTCGATCCGGTATTTGATCGTCGGCGAAATGTCGAACAGCGCCGCCTGGCTGCGGATGGCGAAATATTCGAGCTCCTCGTCCCACAGCGAATGCGGGGCACGGTAGCCGGCCCAGTTGTACCAGTCCTGGGTTTTGGCCAGCGCGTCGATACGCGGCTGAAAGGGTGTGCCCAGACGCAGCGTGCGGAAATGCGATTGGACGGCGATGCGAGCCGAAATGGCTGTGCCGGCTGTCTTTGCAACGGGCTTCTTCCTGGTTGCCTGAGCCATGGCCTATCCTTTCATCGCAATGATGCGTCGCGCCGCGTTGAGGCCAGGCGCACCGGACACACCGCCGCCCGGATGCGAGCCGGCGCCGGCCAGGAACAGGCCTTCGACCGGCGTGTCGTAGCCTGACCAGCCTGACACGGGCCGCGAGACCAGCATCTGGTCGGCTTGCAATTCGCCGTGGTGCCAATGGCCGCCCGGCATGCGGTAGCGCGTCTCGATGTCGGCTGGCGTCAGAAGCTCAGCATGGACGACGCTCTTGCCGATGCCGGGCGCGTGAGACTCGAGCTGCGCCATGATCGCCTTGAGGAATTTCGGCTTGCCGGCAGCCCAACCCTCTTTCAACTGATAGGGCGCGTATTGCACGACCGCCGACAGCACGCAGGCGCCGTTGGGTGCTAGCGATGGGTCGGCGAGGCTGGGCAGCGTGATCTCCATCACCGGCTCCGGCGAGAACTCGCCATATTTGGAGGGATTGAAGGCGCGCTCGACGTGATCGGGTGAGGGGGCTATGACCAGCCGGCCCTTGTGACCGGCGGCATCGACGCCGCTGAATTGCGGCGGCCGGTCGAGCGCCAGATTGAGCTTGGCCGCATCGCCCTTCATGCGGATGTTTTTCACCTTGCGCATGAAGCCGATGTCGATCTCGCGCGGTCCAACGAGGTCGAGAAAGGTGGTTGCCGGACTGATGGCGGAGACGATCGTGCTGGCGCGCAGCACCTCGCCATTGTCGAGCGCGACACCGACGGCGCGGCCTTTCTCCATGATGATTTTTGCTACGGGCGCCGATGTGCGGACTTCGACGCCAGCCTTCTCCGCCGAGGCACGGATGGCGGCGACGATCGCGCCCATGCCGCCCTTTGGCAGAACCTGCGCGCCGGCCGCACCGGCGGCCTCACCGGCCAGCCGATAGTAGAGGCCGAGCAATGAGGTCGGTGAACGGGGGCCGAGGTGGCTGCCGAGCGTCGCATCGAAGGCTAGCAGGCCCTTCAGCCTGATATCGGCAAGCTGCTCGTCGAGCAGGTCCGCGACGTTCATCAACAGCACGCGCAGGAAGTCGCGCATGTCTTCCTTGCCGAGCTTCTTCAGCGCCAGCGCGGTCTGGCCGAGCGAGGCGGTCTCGAGCAGCGACATGCTGGCGAGATTGGGTGGCCGGCGCGAGAGGAACGGCTTCAGGATGCCGGCATAGCGCAGCAGCTGCGCGCGCAGGTCTTTCCATGCCGATTGCTCGGATGGGCTGGCGCCAGTCAGCACCTCGCCATAGGCGCCATGCAGGACCAGTGGTGGGCCGTCCTTCGACAAAGCCACCGACGTCATGAAGTCGGCGCGTGCGATTTTTAGCCCGTGTTTCTCCAGCTCCAGCGTCTTCACCACATCGGGATGCAGCCGGTTGAGCAGGTGGGCGATTGACGAGACGCGAAAGCCCGGTGCGAATTCCTCGGTGCGCGCGGCGCCGCCGACGTCGGCGCCGGCCTCCAGAACGAGCACCTTGCGGCCGGCTTTTGCCAGCGTGGCAGCGGCGACGAGGCCGTTGTGGCCGCCGCCAATGACGATGCTATCAAATGACGTCATGGGCCGGGCTCATATGCGAGGTGGATTTGGCAAGATCGCGCAGGATTTCCGCCGCGGCGTTGCGGCCGGGCGCGCCCATGACGCCGCCGCCGGGATGGGTCGAGGAGCCGCAAATATAGAGGCCGCCAACCGGCGAACGGTATTGCGCGTAGCCCGGCACCGGCCGGTTGAACAGAAGCTGGTCGAAGGTCAGTTCGCCCTGGAAGATGTTGCCTTCGGTGAGGCCGACTTCCGCCTCGATCTCGCGCGGCGTGCGCACCTCCATGTGGACGATGCGGTCGCGGAAGCCTGGCGAATACTCCGCGATCTGCGAAATCACGCTTTCGGCGAAACCATCGCGGTCGGCATCGGTCCACTCGCGGCCGTTCACCTTTGGCGGCGCGTATTGCACGAAGCAGCTCATGAAATGCTTGCCGGGCGGCGCCATGGTCGGGTCGAGCGTCGTCGGGATGACCATGTCGAGGAAGGGGTCGGCCGACCAGCGCCCGGCCTTCCAGTCGTCATAGGCGCGCTCCATGCGCTCCATCGAATCGGTGAAATGCATGTCGCCGCGATAGATCGGCGAGTCCTTCGGCAGCGCCGGGAATTCCGGCAGCGAATCGAGCGCGATGTTGACCTTGCCGGAGGAGCCGCGGATCTTGAAGTTCCTGACCCGGCGCAGGAAAATGTCGGGCAGTTCCTTTTCCTCGACCAGTTTGAGGAAAGTGCGCTTCACGTCGGCATTGGAGACGACGAGCTTGCCGTAAATCTCCTCACCGCCGGCCAGCACCACGCCCTTGGCTTTTCCTCGGCCGACGAGCACATGGTCGACCTCGGCGCCGGTTCGGATGGTTCCGCCTGACGCCTTGAAGGATGCGGCCAGCGCCTTGGTCACCGCGCCCATGCCGCCGCGCGCATAGCCCCAGGCGCCGACAGAGCCGTCGACCTCGCCCATATAGTGGTGCAGCAGCACATAAGCCGTGCCCGGCGACATCGGGCCGAGCGCGGTGCCGATGATACCGGACAGCGCGAAGTTCGCCTTGATGACGTCGGTCTCGAAATACTCGTCGAGGAATTCCGAGATCGACATGGTCCAGAAGCGCAGCGTCAGTGCCATTTCCTCAGCCGACAGGCTGGCGAATTTCTTGCCGAGATAGAGCAGCTCGCCGATGTCGCGCGGCCGAAAACTGGTCGGGTCGGGCGCGGTGCGCATCAATAGCGGCTGGATAAAACGGCACTGCCGCGTCACGTCGCGGGCGTAGCGATCATAGGCTTCGGCGTCGCGCTTGGAAAAGCGGGCGAACTCGCGCCGGTGGGCGTCGTGGTCGCGGTAGTTGGCGAGATAGTCGCCGTCGCGGGTGAACACCGCGCCACCCTCGTAGGAGATGACCTGCAGGCCGAAGCGCGGCAGTTCGAGGTCGCGCATGATCTCTGGCCGGAATAGCGAACAGACATAGGAGCAGTTGGAGTAGAGGAAGCCCGGCGTCAGTTCGCGGCTGGTGGCGGCACCACCGACCCAGTCGTTCTTCTCGACCACCAGCACGTCGAGGCCGGCGCGCTGCAGATAGCAGGCGTTGACCAGGCCGTTGTGTCCGCCGCCGATGATGATCGCATCCCAAGCTTTCATTTTGGCCCAGTCTTCCCCTAGCGACCCGCTCTCATTTTTGCGTGATCTGTTCCCGAATGCGCGGAATTTGGCACGAGGGCTGTCATTTTGTCCAGTAATACTGAATGAATGTTCAACAAATGATATTGTGTTTTCCCTGACGTGCGCTACGCTTTGCCGGCGTTCTAAGGTTCTGAAATCGGCGGACGGGGACGACATCCGATGATCGAAACGGCAGATGCCGAGCCGGAGTATGACGACACCGCCATCCGCTTCCTCGAGGCGCTGTGGGGCGATGGCTATCTGTCGCCCGGCGGGCCTGATGAGGTCGACCGGGTGGTCGAAGGGCTTTCGCTCAAGGGCAAGACGATCCTCGAGATCGGCTGCGGCTCAGGCGGTATCACGCTGCATCTGGTCGAGTGCCACGGTGCCGCCCAGGCCACCGGTTTCGATGTTGAACAGCCGGTGATCGAGACGGCGAGACAACGGGCCGCCGCGCGAGGGCTCGCGGATCGTGTCAGCTTCATCCAGGCACCGCCGGGGCGGCTGCCTTTCGCCGATCGCTCCTTCGATGTCGTGTTCTCCAAGGATGCACTGCTGCATGTGCCGGACAAGGACGCGCTGTTTGCCGAAATCTTCCGGGTGCTCAGGCCGGGCGGCGTCTTTGCCGCCTCCAACTGGATGATCTCGCATGACGGCGAACCGTCGCCCGAGATGAAGGCCTATATCGCGGCGGAAGGGCTGTCTTTCGCCATGGCGTCACCGGCACGCTATGCGCGGGCGATGCGTAGCGCCGGCTTTGCCGATGTCGCCGTCAGGGACCGCAACCCCTGGTACCGCGACGTGGCGCGCGGTGAGCTGGAAAGGCTGAAGGGGCCGCTCTATCCGACGGTCGCGGCCGCGGTTGGCGCAGCCTATGTCGACAAGAACATACGAACCTGGGAAGCCATGCAGAAGGTGCTTGACAGTGGTGAGCACCGTCCCACTCATCTTCGCGGTCGAAAGCCGGTTGGATAGCCGGCGATGCTGGAGACCATCAGACTCATGAAGACTTCAGTCGCCAAGGAAGCCCTCCTTGAATCGGCGCGGAAAAGCGAGGCCGAAAAGCGCGGACGCAAGGCCTCGAAGGAAGTCAGGCAGCTTCAGCTCATCGAGGCGACGATCGATTCCCTGGCCAAGCGCGGCTATTCGGAAACGACGATGGCCGATGTCGCCGATGGCGCCGGCCTGTCGCGCGGCATCGTCAATTTTCATTTCGAAAGCAAGGAAAAGCTGCTCATCGCGACCTTGCAGCATATGTATGACGAGTACTCGGCGCATTGGCGCAACGCCCTGCAGAAGGCAGGCGATGATCCGGCCCAGCAACTCCAGGCGCTGGTCTCCGCCGATTTCGACCGTTCGATCTGTAACAAGCGAAAGCTGGCCGCCTGGTGCGCCTTTTGGGGCGAGGCCAAGTCGCGGCCGACCTATCAGGCGCTGAGCAGTGCGCGCGATGCCGTCTATCAGACCATCTTCATCGACCTGTGCGTGACGCTCAAGCAGAGCGGCGGTTATGCCTATGAACCGCAGGTGATGGCGCTGGCACTCAGCGCAATGCTGGAAGGGCTGTGGCTGCGGTTGATGATGGGGACCGAGGACACCACCCGCGAGACCGCGCTGCAAGCAGCCAACGAATTCCTGTCGGCGGCCTTCCCGAAACACTACCCGTCGAAGGCCGCCGGCACCACGAAACCATAAGAACACCAGAACAAAGCAGAGGATGGAACAATGAAAAAACTGACCCGACGCCTGACATTGACCCTGGCGCTGACTGGTGCGCTGGCGGCTTCGGCCGCAGCACTGGCAGTCGCCGCCGACAAGGACCTGGTCGTGTTCGACTGGTCCGGTTATGAGGACCCCAGCTTCCATCCGAAATATGTCGAGAAGAACGGCGACTCGCCGACCTTCGCCTTCTTCGGCGACGAGGACGAGGCGTTCGAGAAGGCTCGCTCCGGCTTCAAGGCCGATCTTGGCCATCCCTGCTCGCAGAGCGTGGTGAAATGGCGCGAGGCCGACCTTCTGCAGCCGCTCGACACGTCGAAGATCACGGGCTGGAAAGATCTCAATCCCGGCATCATGGCGATGAAGGATCTTGCCACGACGCCGGACGGCAAGGCGTGGTTCATGCCCTGGGACTGGGGCAACACCCAGCTCACCTACAACACCTCCAAGATCGACGCCAAGGACGTGCAATCGCTGAAGGCTTTTGCCGATCCCAAGTTCAAGGGCAGGGTGTCGATCGGCGACAATGTCGACGACGCCTATGCGCTGGCGAGCCTCGCCATCGGCGTCAAGGACTGGACCAAGATGACCGACGACCAGTTCAAGCAGGCATCCGATTTCCTGCGCCAGGTGCATAAGAACATCCGCTCCTACTGGACCGACACAACCGACGTCGTGCAGCTGTTGAGCGGTGGCGGGGTCGACCGCGCCTGGGCCTGGAATGACGCCACCGTGCAGTCGGTCGCCGCCGGCGTGCCGATCATGGCGAAGAAGGACACCGACGAAGGCATCTCGACCTGGGTCTGCGGCTATGTGCTGTTCAAGGACGCGCCCGGCAACATCGACAAGGCTTATGACTATCTGAACGCCGTCAACGATCCGGAGACCGCCAAGGTGCTGGTCAAGGACTGGGGCTATGGCCAGGCCAACGCCAAGGGCATGGCCGGCGTCGATCAGGCGGTGCTGAAGGAAAAGGGCTATGACGACGTGCAGAAATTCGTCGACAAGACACTGTTCCAATCGCCGGTGCCGTCCGACCTCAAGCTCAAGATGATCGCCGAATTCGAGAAGATCAAAGCCGGTTATTGAGCCCTGTTCTGGGCGTCCCGTCTGCGCGCCCATCGGGCGGCAGACGGGCTCGCCAAAGTCTGGGAATTCTCCTAACCTTGCGCTGATGTTTTCGCGACCCCGGGGGAATTCTCAGCCATGAAATCGATGCTACGCCGCCTTGCCCTTGCCGCCGCGTGCATGATCGGCGGCGGCGCTGTCTATGCCTCCGCCGAAGGCAGCGGCGATCTCGTGGTGTTCGACTGGTCGGGCTATGAAGATCCGCTGCTGCATCCCGCCTACACCGCCAAATACGGCGCCGAACCGACCTTCGCTTTCTTCGGCGACGAGGACGAAGCGTTCGAGAAGATGCGGGCGGGCTTCAAGGCCGACATCGCCCACCCCTGCTCGCAAAGCGTTGTCAAATGGCGCGAGGCCGGCATGCTGCAGCCGCTCGACACCTCCAGGATATCAGGCTGGAAGGACCTCAATCCCGGCATCATGGCGATGAAGGATCTCGCTGTCACCGCTGACGGCAAGGCCTGGTTCATGCCGTTCGACTGGGGCAACACCTCGCTGCTCTACCGCACCGACAAGGTGACGGCGGAAGAGGCGCAATCGCTCAGGATCTTCGCCGATCCCAAGTTCAAGGGCCGCGTCACCATCGGCGACAATGTCGACGACGCCTATGCCTTGGCGAGCCTGGTGATCGGCCTCAAGGACTGGACCAAGATGACCGATGCGCAGTTCCAGCAGGCGTCCGCGTTCCTGCGCGATGTGCACAAGAACGTCCGCTTCTACTGGACCGACGACACCGACCTCAACCAGGCCTTTATCGGCAATGAGGTCGATCTCGTCTGGGGCTGGAACGAGACCTTCGTGACGCTCAAAGGGCAAGGCATGCCGATCGCCATGAACCGCGACACCAAGGAAGGGATTTCCACCTGGGTGTGCGGCTATGTGCTGATGAAGGACGCGCCCGGCAAGCTCGACGAAGCCTATGATTTCCTCAGCGCCGTCAATGCACCCGGCGTGTCGGACTACCTAGTCAAGACCTTTGGCTATGGCCATGGCAACGGCGCCGGCATGGGAGCGATCGACCACAAGGTGCTGGTCGAGCGCGGCTTCGACAATCTCGACAAGTTTCTCGACAAAACGCTGTTCCAGCAGCCGGTGACGCCGGAGCTTAAGCAGCGCATGGGCGCCGAGTTCGAGAAGATCAAGGCAGGCTATTGAAGAGCGAACCGGAAAGAACCGATGTCGTCATCGTCGGCGCCGGCTTCACCGGCCTGTCGGCAGCACTTGAGCTGAAGGCAGCCGGCATCGATTTCGTCCTGCTCGAAGCACACGACCGCGTCGGCGGGCGGGTCGAGTCCATGGAGATCGGCGACGGAGAGCGTATCGACAGCGGCGGTCAGTTCCTGTGCGAGGATATGCCGGCGCTGATGGCGTTGGTTGAGGAGCACGGCAAGACGCTGGTCGAGACCTATGTCGACGGCGAATTCGTCGCCCAGCCGGCCATGTCTGCCCGAGAGGCAGAACGAACCTACGTCGGCTCGATGGTGATCCGCGATCGCATGAACGCGATCGCGCCTGATGATCCTGATATCGCCGGCTTATCAGTCGCCGCCTGGCTCGATCGGCAGGGCGACCCCGAGGACGCCAAGGCAGCCTTTCGCTCGATGATCGAAGGTTTGTGGTGCCAAGCACTGGAGAAGCTGCCGCTTTGGCACCTCATCGACAATGATCGCCGTATCACCAACGAGGTGTCGGAGCTGCAATACTTTCTCGCAGAGACGATGCATTCGCTGGCGGAGGATTTGGCTCGAGATCTGGGCGGCCGGGTGCGGCTTGGCGCGCATGTCACGCGCATCGAGCAAGGCGCAAATGGCGTGTCCATCCATGCCGGCGCGGGTTCGATAGAGGCTCGTTGTCTGCTCGTCGCCGTGCCGCCAGTCATGGCGTCGAGGATCGACTATTCGCCGCCACTGCCGGCGGCCCTGGAGAAAGCACTCGGCGTCTGGCGGAGCGGTATGGTGATCAAGGTACTGGTGCGCTATCGCACCGCCTTCTGGCGAGCCAAGGGCTTGAGCGGCATGGTGATGTGGCGCGACCAGCCGGGTTTGTTTGCCTGCGACGCCAGCAAGGATGACGATCATCCGGCGCTGGTGGTTTTCATTGGCGGTCCGTCTGCCATCGAATGGCGCGGCTTTGGGCAGGAGGGCCTCCGCACCAGAATTGCGGCGCGTCTCGTTGCGGCACTCGGTCCAGAAGCTGCAAAATGGGTCGGCTTTGCCGTCCGATACTGGTTCGACGACGAAGGCAGCGTTGGCGGCTACAGCGACCTCATCGTCGACATGGATGCGACCGACGCCGAGCGTATAATCCGAGCCGGCGCGCCAGCAATGCATTTCGCCAGTTCAGAGCTGTCACCGTCATTTCCGGGCTATGTCGAAGGCGCGATCATCGCCGGGCGCATCGCGGCGCGCAAGATCATCACGGAAGTTCAGTCGGCCATCGCCACCAGCGCTTCCGGGTCGTAGGCGAGGCGGATAGAGGTTCCCACCGGTATGTCGTCGGCACCGAAATCGTTGGTTTCGGTCACCGATAGCGGCTTCTCCAGGCCCGGTATCTCGACGATCAGATGGGTGATCTCGCCGAAATAGTGGCGTTCGACCACCCTTCCGGCGACTTCGAATTTTGCCGTCGCATTGTCCCACAGCACGCGCAGGCGTTCCGGCCTGATGCCGAGCGTGGCGCCGCCGCCATTGCGCACAAAAGCCTTCGGCTTGTCGGTCTTGATCCGGCCGAAGCCCAGCGTATCGACGACCAGCGACGCGCCGTTCTCCTCGACAATCTGAGCCTTGACGAAATTCATGCCGCCGAGGAAGTCGGCGACCTGGCGGGTGACCGGCCGCTGGTAGATCTCCTTGGGCGAAGCGACCTGCGCGATCCTGCCGCCGAACATCACGGCGATGCGGTCGGACATGGCGAGCGCTTCATACTGGTCGTGGGTAACGAGCACGAAGGTGATGCCGACGGCCTGTTGCAGGCGGCGCAATTCGACCTGCATCTGCTCGCGCAGCTTCTTGTCCAGCGCCGACAGCGGTTCGTCGAGCAGCAGCACCTTGGGCCGCATGACCAGCGCGCGGGCGAGGGCCACGCGCTGCCGCTGGCCTCCGGACAGTTCTGTCGCCAGGCGCTTGCCTAGGCCTGTGAGCGAGACCTGCGCCAGCGCCTCCTCGACGCGGCGTTTTTCCTCGCCGCCCTGCAGCTTCAGCCGCTTCAGCCCATAGGCGACGTTCTGCTCGACATTGAGATGCGGGAAGATCGCGTAGCTCTGGAAGACCATGTTGGTTGGCCGGCGATTGGCCGGGATGCCTTCCATCGGCTGGCCGCCGACCGAGATCGAGCCGCTGGTCGGATTGTCGAAGCCGGCAATCATGCGCAGCAGCGTGGTCTTGCCGCAACCGGAGGGACCGAGCAGCGAGAAGAACTCGCCTTCGCGGATGGTCAAGGAGGCGTCGTCGAGCGCCTTGAACGCGCCGTAGCTGCGGGTGACGTTCTTGATCTCGATCATGGATCGTTGCGGCTGCTCAGGCATAGAGGCCTCCCTCGTTCTGGGTGCGTCTGGCCGCGCGGCGACGCAGGATTTCGGCGACGGTCATCAACAGGAAAGAGGCGATCAGCAGCAGCGTGCCCAGCGCCAGCACGCCGGGCAGCTTCGCCGCAAAACGCAGCTGGCCCCAGATGTAGATCGGCAGCGTCGCCTCGGTGCCGGTGAGGAAGAAGGCGATGATGAATTCGTCGAGCGAGATGGTGAAGCAGACGAGCAGGCTGGAGATGATGGCCGGCGCCACCATTGGCAATGTCACCCGCCGGAAAGTGCCGAAGGCGCTCTCGCCGAGGTCGGCGGAGGCTTCCTCCAGGCTGCGGTCGAAGCCTTCGAAGCCGGAGGTCAGCACGGTCATCGAATAAGGGATGCAGACGAGCACATGGCCGAGCACGACGGTGAACAGCGACAGGCTCAAGCCAAGCTGCAGCATCACCAGCAGCATCGAGATGGCGACGATCACCTCAGGCAGCACCAGCGGCGCCATGATCAGGCCGTTGATGGTGCGACGGCCGGGATAGCGGTATCGGGTGATCGAACGGGCGGCGAGGATGCCGAGCACGGTGGAGAGGATTGCTGCCGAGGCGCCAACGATCAGGCTGTTCCAGGTGGCGTCGAGCAGTGCGGGCGTGCGCGGCAGGTCCTCGTACCAATGCAAGGTGAAGCCGGTGAGCGGAAATTTTGGTGTCGCCGCCGTGTTGACCGAGAAGATCGGCAGGAAAATGACAGGCAGATAGAGGAACACGACATAGAGAAACGCATAGGTGGCCAGCCAGCCGCCGGACAGGAAGCGCCGCACCACAATCATCGCGCCAGCCTCTGGACGGCGCGGATGATCAGCACCGTGGCGCCCGCCATCAGCGTCACGATCAACATGGTGGTGACGGAAAGGGCCGCGCCCAGCGGCCAATTGGAGGCCTTGCCGAACTGCGCCTGGATGGCGTTGGCGATCATGACACCGTCCTTGCCGCCGACCAGCTTCGGCGTGACGTAGTCGCCGACGGTCGGGATCATGACGATCAGCGCCGCCGAGATGACGCCAGGTGCCGACAGCGGTAGCGTCACGCGGAGGAACGAGCGTAGTGGGCCGTCACCGAGATCGGTGGCTGCCTCGACCAGCGTGCGGTCGACCCTTTCCAGCGAGACGAAGATCGGCAGGATGGCGAAGGCCGCCCAGGCATGGGTGAGCGTGATGATGACGGCGCTCGAATTGTAGAGCAGCGCGGTCGACGGCTCGTCGATGATGCCAAGACCCATCAGGCCGGAATTGAGGACGCCGTTGTAACCGAGGATGACCTTCCACGACATCACCCGCAGCAGATAGCTGGTCCAGAACGGAATGGTGATGAGAAACAGCCACAGGCTCTTGTGGCGACCGCCATGGAACGAAATGAAGTAGGCGATCGGATAGGCCAAAAGGACGGTGAGCAGGCTGACCGTCAGCGATATGTAGAGCGAGCGCCATAGGAGATCACGGTAGATCGGCTCGGTCAGCGCGACGCGGTAGTTTTCCAGCGTGAAGGTGCGGTCGATGGTCAGGTAGTGCTGTGTCCAGAAGGAATGCGCGATGACCACCAGGATCGGCAGGACCAGAAGGATAAGCGCGTAGATGAAGGTCGGGCTGATCAGGGCGAGGCCCTGCACGGGTTCGGACTGCAGAAGGGCATTTCGTCTGGCCCGCGTCATGCGCAACGGGGGCGACCCTTCCGCAGCCGCCGTCATTGCCAGGCTCCGGGGGACAGGGCCCCGGGTGCGATCTCGGTTGCTGGCCTGGACTGTCCCGCCATGCGGCATCCCATTGTGCTGGTGCCGGCGGCTTGTTCCCCTTGCCGGCTTTCTTTCATCATGCGCGCATCCTTGGATTGAAATCAAGCGCTAATTCTGCAATATTGATTGAACGAACATTCAATATGAAGTGAAGAAAGCCGCTGTTTCCGATACTTGGCATCTCATTTCATGACCGATGAAATTCTGTGAGGCATGTGAGGCGACAATGGCTGCGGCAAGAGACCTGAAGGCAAACGGGATGGCCGGCGCGGAGCCCGGCGACGATGCCGTCGAACTGGCCAAGCACCATCTCATCCAGCCCTGGCCGTTCGCCGGCTCAGTCGGCGCTGAGGCGCGCGCGCTGATCGGCGAAGGCGACGGCATCTACATCACCGACAGCACCGGCAAACGACTGATCGACGGGCCGGCCGGCATGTGGTGCGTCAATGTCGGCCACCGCCGCGAGGAACTCGCCAAGGTGATGTACGACCAGGCGATGGCGCTGTCCTACAACACGCCGTGGTACACGATGAACGCGCCGTCGGCGGAACTTGCCAGGCGCATCGCCGGCCACGCGCCAGGCGATCTCAGCCATGTCTTCTACACCACCGGCGGCTCTTCGGCCGTCGAGACGGCGCTGCGCTTCATGCAGTTCTACAACAATGTGCGCGGCCGGCCGGAAAAGAAGCTGATCCTGAGCCGCGGCGGCGCCTATCACGGCTCGACCTATCTGTCGGCCTCGCTCAACGGCCGTCCGCGCGACCGAGACTGGATGGACGGCGCCGACGAACTGGTGATCAAGCTGTCTTCGCCCGATCCGTTCCGCCGTCCGCACGGCATGAGCCTAGCCGCCTTCACCGATTTCCTGGTCGATCAATTCCGCGACACGGTCGCCCGTGTCGGCGCCGACAAGATCGGCGCCTTCGTCGGCGAGCCAGTGCAGGCATCCGGCGGTGTCGTCGTGCCGCCAGACGACTATCTCAAGCGGATCCGCCAGATCTGCCGCGACAACGACATCCTCTATGTCTCCGACGAGGTGGTGACGGCCTTCGGCCGACTTGGTCACGTCTTTGCCTCGGGCGACATGTTCGGCATCGATCCTGACATGATCACCTTCGCCAAGGGCGTCACCTCGGGCTATTTCCCGCTCGGCGGCGTCATCATCTCGGAGCGGCTGCTGGAAGAGCTGCGGCGCTCGAACCATCCCGATGCGATGTTCGGCCATGGCCTGACCTACACCAGCCATCCCATCGGCTGTACCGTGGCGTTGAAGAACCTCGATCTGCTGGAAGAGGGCGTGCTTGCCCACACGCATGCGGTCGCGCCTTACTTCCAGGCGCAGCTAAAGACACTGGAAGAATTGCCGCTGGTCGGCGAGGTGCGAGGCCTCGGCCTGATGGGTTGCGTCGAGTGCGTGGCGGACCGCGAAAGCAAGGACCCGCTGCAGCTCGACAAGGATGTGGGAAAACGCATCGACGCCCATTGCCATGAGCTCGGCCTGCTGGTGCGGCCGCTGATCAACATGTGCGTGATGTCGCCGCCGCTGGTCATCACCCGCGAGCAGATCGACGACATGGTCGGCATTCTGCGGGAAGGCATTTCGAGGACGATGGATGATTTGCGCCGGGAAGGTGTGTGGCGGGGCTGAGCTTCCAAGACTTGAGTTCCTCCCCCGCGCAGTGGGGCAAGGAACTCAAGCTGGAATGAAGACGCGATTCTCGCGCCTCTCCTGGACGGTCCCTAGCATGACAACCATGCGACCGGACCGTTCCCGTACGAGACGCCTCCAGCTCGCGGCTCGCCCAGCGCCGCGAATGCCCAGGCGGTTCGGCTCATTGGCAGGCTCGCCTTGCTGGCCAGCTCGACATTTAGCAATTTTCCCCAAGCCCCGGCCTCCGCAACGTTGCAAGTTGTGGCGGCATATTTCGGCGCCGACCTGCGAGGCCGCGCCGGCGGTCGGTTCGTCTACCTGGAAACGAAAGGCAGTATGGCGATGGCGATTTCTCCGTTTCTCACCGCTCTCGGATCCGAAGGTCCCCCAGCCGACGAAGCAAAAGACATGAGTCTGTATGGATGGCTAATCGGAAGCTGGGAAATGGACACGGTCCACTACCTCGACGACGGCACAATCCAGAAATGGGATGGGGAATGCCATTTTGGCTGGGTGCTCGAAGGCCGCGCGATTCAGGACGTTTGGATCAGGCCCAAGCGCCCTGCGCCTTCCACGATGTATGGCACGACCTTGCGCATCTTCGATCCTGGGATCGATGGCTGGCACATCATATGGAACGACCCGCTCAACCGGGACCACTCGCGCCAGATCGGGCGGGCCGACGGCAAGGACATCGTCCAACTCGGCAATGACTCGCGCGGTCTGAAAACTCGATGGCGTTTCACTGAGATCACCGCCAACAGCTTCCATTGGATCGGCGAGGAAAGATCTTCCGAGAGCGACCCTTGGAAAATCACGTATGAGCATCTAGCCCGCCGAACAAACCCTGAGGCTAGTGGCGTCCGCTTGGCACCACACCCGCATCTGTTTTGAACCAAGCCTCCTACGACCGCGACCTCAGCGCGTCGTTCAAGTTCCACATGTCCTTCTCCTCGGGCGCGGTCTCCAAGCCCAGCACCGGCAGCATCTTGCGGAGATGGTCGTGGTGGGTGCGCACGCCGTATTCGAGGTCCGAGAGATAAAAGCCCTCGAAGGCTTCGGACAGCATGGATTCGTTCGACCACACCGAGAGCTGCACATCTTCCGACATGGTGTCGCGGTCGATGCGGAAAGAGAGGTAGCGGGCGGCGGCCTGTTCGCGGCTTTCGTCGCGGTAGCGGTAGATGGCGCCGCGCAGCAGGGTCTGCCCGGTCGACAGCGGGAACTCCTGATAGAACTGCACCGACTCCGGCATCACCGAAATGACCGCATTGGGGAAGATGCCGTAATAGACCCAGGCCTTTTTCAGATAGTCGGGCAGATGAGCTGGTTCGGGCGCGATCTTGACGTAGTTCTTGACGCTCCAGCGCCGGCCGGCATGCGGGTTGTAGGTGGCGAATGAGCGCGACACGCCGTTTATGAAGGGCTCGTCGAAATAGGTGGCGCCATAGAGATCCTGCAAGGCGGGATGCGCCATGGCGACGTGATAACCCTCATTGTCGACATCGCGCACCGACTTCCAGTTGACCGGCGTCTTCTGGCTCCAGATGCCCCAGGAGGGCACCATGTCGGCGGCGTTGTAATGCGCGAATTCCGGCTCGATCGGCTTCATCAGCTCGGCGACCGAGGGCTGTGGCCCGCCATTTCGGAAGCAGATGAAGATGAAGCCCATCCAGACTTCCAGGTCGAGCGGCATCAAGCCGAACTCGGTCTTATCGAGGTCGGGGAAGGAACGCGGGCGTGCGGCACCGCGTAGCGTGCCGTCAAGATTGTAGACCCAGCCATGGAACGGGCACACCAGCGCGTTCTTGCAATTGCCCTGGCTGTCGGCGACGACGCGGCTGCCGCGATGGCGGCACATGTTGTTGAAACCGCGCACGACGCCATCCTTGCCGCGTACGACCAGGGCACGTTCGCCAACCACATCCATGGTCAGGTAATCGCCGGCATTTGGTATATCGCTGACATGTCCGACGATCTGCCAGTGATTGCGGAAAACATGCTCCTTCTCGAGCTCGAGAAGGGCATCCGAATGGTAACTCCAGCCCGGCAGTCCCCGCCGGTCCCAATCGTTGGGGATCGCCACGTCGCGGAGGTGCGGGTTCATAAAACGTCTCTTCTTTTTATTGAATACTTATTCAATAAAAGCATATTTCTCATTGAAATGCAATGGCTTGTGAAAATTCGACCGCTTCCGTGCCGGAATCTCCATGCTGTCCGAGGCCGAAATACACACAACTGTCGACCCGGAAAATCCCGGAGAATCCGGGTGTTAGTCGGAGTTTCGGGCATGCTGTCCAGGCCCGACTTTGCGAAGCGAACAGAGCGCAGGACAAACGCTTCCCCGAGGGCGAAAATGGCTTCGCTATTCTTCGGTCGGTCCGCTGGTTCACAGGCATTCGGATCGGCATAGTCGGCCGTAACTGGGCCGAAAATCGCCTGCCGGCATGATGAGTGCGTCAGCGTGCCCGGTTTTGCCCGATTTTGCCCGAAATATTGTTTCAATCTCGTTACATTGTCAGTCTCGCACCACCGTTGCCTTGTTACAAAGCGCGGCTAAGTTCGATTTATCACCAAAAAGAAACTCAGCGAAGGGGAAGGCAATGCATGCGAAAATCCAGACGATCCGCGGCGAGTGCCGCCTTCAGGCTCCAGAGCGCAATGACCGCCGTCCGAAACTGGCGCTGCGCCAGCGGGCCAGCGACCACCCCATGGCGATGTTCATGGTGCTGGTTGCTTGCGCCTTCGTCGGCATGGCGTTTACGCCGACAATCGGGCCGGCCTTCGCTTCGTTGACTCCCCCGGCCAACCTCATCGAGGGCGCGCAGACGACGACCAGGACCGCGCGTCTGCCGATGCCGGTGACCGACTTCGCCTGCAAGGGCCAGGCCTGGGGCGCCGAGAGCATCGATTGCCTGCGCGCCATCGCCGAGCAGTCCGGAGCGCACAAGACCCGCGCGATCCGCATGATCGCCAACGCCGCGCCGTTGACCGGCACGCCGAATATTTTCTGATTTTTCGTCGAAGCCTGATCCCGAAACCGGTTCCCACTTGGGATCATGCTTTGAACTCCCCGAGCGCTCCCTCCAGCGCGCTCTTCTTCGGCCCCCGCCCCCGGGGGCCTCTTTTTTATCCTTTCAAGGCCGCCTGTTCGGCGATGGCGGACAGCACACTGCGCACATCCAGCGTACTGAACGGCTTTTCCAGGATCTGCGGCCGTTGCTGCGCCGGCAGGGCCTCGATTTCGGCTTTTGCGCCGATCAGGTCGCCGGTGACCAGCACGAAACGACGCGCCAGGTCGGGCTTTTCGGCAAGCAGTTCGCGATAGATCGATATGCCGCTGATGCCCGGCATGCGCAGGTCCGAAAAGACGATGTCTGGCGGCATGTGGCCGCCCAAGGTGGCCGCGCCCGATTCCCAGACAGGAACGATCCGCGACTTGATGCCCATCAATTCGAGAATATCGGAGAGCGAGCCGGCAACATCCGGCTCGTCGTCGATGATCAAGGCGTGGCGCAGGCCGCTCGATCGCGGCTGGTTATCGCCGGCGGTGGCGAGGCCGGCTACAATGGTGGGCAGTTGGACGACGAAACGCGCCCCCCTCGGCAACACTTCCTCGAACCAGACATTGCCATTGTGCCGCTCGATGATCGATTTCGAGATCGACAGGCCGATGCCGGTGCCGACGCCGACCGGCTTGGTGGTGAAATAGGATTCGAAGATGCGGCTGCGGATCGCTTCCGGCACGCCGGGCCCATTGTCTTCGACCGAGAAGCAGGGGTGACCCCGGTCGCTGCGGAACGTCCGCACCTTGATCAGCCGATCACCGGCAATGCCGGCCAGCGCATGCTGGCTGTTGATGAGGAAGTTGGCCGCCACCTGCGTCACATGGTCGGCGTCGGCCATGGCCAGCAGCGGGCCGGTGGCGAAATCGGTGTCGATGATGATGCCGCTGGAGCGCGCGCCGTAGGCGGTCACTTCCAGTGCCGCCCTGATCACCTGGTTGAGGTCGGTCTCGGCTTGTGCCGCGGGATGGAGCCGGACCATCGACAGGAAGCTCTTGACGATGCGGCCGCAGCGCTCGGCGGCCGCACGCACTTTCTCGGCGCGCACCTTGGTCTGCGGGTCGGAAGCGAATTCGTGCAGCAGCGTCGATTGCGCCACCACCACGGCCAGCGGGTTGTTGAGTTCGTGCGACACGCCGGCCAGCAACGAACCCATCGCCGCCATCTTCTCGTTCTGATGCAGCTTCTCGCGCTGGCGGCCGATCTCCTCCTCGGCGCGCAATTTGTCGCGCAGGTCGCGGATGGAGCCGAAGATCAAGCGACGGTCTGCGACCCGCATCTCGGTCGCCGTCAGTTCGATCGGGAACACTTCGCCGGCGGCATTCTGGGTCACCGTCTCGAGCCGCTGGCCGACCATTGGCGCGCCGCGGCCGGACATGTATTCGGCCCCCGAAGCATAACCCTTTCGGTAGTAGATCGGCACGATGGTATCGAGCAGGTCCTTGCCGAGGATGTCGCTGCGCTGGAAGCCGAACATCTTTTCGGCGGCCGGATTGAATTCGATGATCGAGCCGGTCTCGTCGATGACGACGATGGCGTCGAGCGAGGCCTGCAGCATGGTGCGGCGAATGACCTCGCTGGCATGGGCCTCTGAGGGCGAGCGTTCGATGGCATCGCCGATGGCGAGCGCGATGATGTGTAGCGTCGCTTCTTCCTCGTCGGTCCACTCGCGCTCGTTGACGCAGTCATTGACCGCCAGCGTGCCCCACAGATGGCCATGCGCGAAGACCGAAACCGACAGGAACGACTTGATGTTCTGCTTTTCGAAGTCGGTTCTCAGAAAGCCTTCGAGATCGCGCGTATGCCCGGCGAAGATCTTGCCTTGCCGTTCGTCCTCGGCCAGCCGCTCCAGCAGCGGATCCGAATTGACGATCGACTGCATGATGACGGTCGGCGACGCCAGTTCGCCACCGAAAAGAGGGTCGATCCAGTAGGCGGCGACAGATTGGGCGAAGCCCTGGCCGGGCAGCTCGCGCAGGCGAAACAAGATGCCGCGCTGGCAATCCATGGCTCGGCAGAGCGTTTCGAGGATGCCGTCCATCTCGCGCTGCCAGTCGCCGGCCTCACGCAACCGGCGAACGACACGCACGGCCGCCATCGCTGCGCCCTGCCTGAACCCTTGCATATCCGTGCTTGCTGCTTCAGCGATCATCTTCTGCCGTCATTCCGGAGTCGTGCCAATCCGATTGGCGAGCAAGGGCTGCGAATCCGACCCTGTGGCCTCGGGGCTCAGTTGCCGTCGCCGGTCGGCAGCGAGAAGATATAGCCCTCGCCGCGCACCGTGCGCAGGAATTTCGGATTGGCCGGGTCGGTCTCGATCTTCTTGCGCAGCCGCATGATGCGAATGTCGACCGCGCGCGACGATTCCGGGTCTTCGGTGAAGCCGATCGCCTCGGAAATCGCGGCGCGGGTCAGCAGCCGGTTGGCGCGGGTCAGGAAAACTTCCAGCACGTCGAATTCGCTCTTGGCCATGTCGATCACCGCGCCATTGGCGCCGGTGACCAGCCTGCCGTCGAGATCGGCCTGGAAAGGGCCGAAGGCAACGGCTCGGCGATCCGTCCTGGCCTTCTTGTCCTGAAGCTCCTGCGGCTGGGGAACCCGGCGCAACACGCTGCGGACCCTCGCCAGCACCTCGCGCAATTCGTAGGGCTTGACGATGTAGTCGTCAGCGCCGAGTTCCAGCCCGACGATACGGTCGAGCGCGGTGCCGGCGGCGGTCGCGTAGATAATGCCGATCGGCAGTTTCGAGCGCAGCCAGCGGCCGAGCGAAAGGCCGTCCTCACCGGGCATGGCGATGTCGAGGATGGCGAGATGGAACGACTGCGTTTCAACGAGGCTGCGCGCGGCGGCGGCGCTTTCAGCGGTGACCACGTCATAGCCGGCGGCGCCAAGATATTCGGCGACCGCATCCCTCAAATCGGGCTCATCCTCGACGATGACAATTCTTGCCCGCACGATGTTTGCGCTCCCACTTTCAGTGGAAAGTAGATTGGGTATAAACATGATGTCCAGCACTCATATCCGGTTGCCAGGGAACGGTTGGAAAACATGGCCGCACGATCGATCATCGCGCTTGTTTCCGTTGCCGAAGTGGTCGCGACCGAACTCGCCGACCATCTCGAGCGGCGTGGCCACGATGTGCATCAGGCGCGCCAGCCCTGGGAGGCCGAATCGCTGCTGTCGGGAAGGGGTATCGATGTCGTCGTCGTCGGCGACAGTCTCAGCCAGGCGGAGGGGCGGGACCTGCTCCGGCGTTATGGCGGCCAAGGCGGGGGTGGCGAGGGCGGGCCGGATTTCATCCTGATCTGCCGGCCGGCCGATCTCGTCGACAAGGTGCTGGCGCTGGAGCTTGGGGCGGCCGACGTCGTCGAGAGCCCGCTCAATGTCAGGGAGCTCGCCGCCCGTGTTGGCGGTCTGCTTTCGCGACGCGGCAGGGGCACCCAGGAGTTGATCGTGCTGGAGAACGCGACCGTCGATCTGAGGTCGGCCATGGTCATGCATCGCTCGGGCACGGAAGAGCAGCTTTCGCCTGGACAGGTGGCGCTGCTCAGGCTGTTCCTGGCCAGTCCGCGCAAGGTGCTGACGCGTGACGACATCATCGCCGCGGCACCGGCGGAAAACGCCGACGCCTTCGATCGCTCGATCGATTCGCGCATCGTGCGGCTGCGCCGCAAGCTCGACACCGAAACCATCACCACCATACGTGGCGCCGGCTACCGGTTCGATCCGCCGCAGCAATTCGCCGACTGATTGTCCGGCGCTGACGCAGTCTCCTTTGTCGGGCATCGGATTTTCCATCTCTGGTCCCGATGCTCCCGGCGCTCAGCGTACCAGCAGAAGTGATGGGCCCACCGGCATGTCGCCGCCCATGGTGAGCTCACTGGCATGGGCGCGGTCCCTCAGGAGCACGGTGGCAAGCCCGGCAAAGCCGAGCAGACCCTGTGCGTAGAGCAGTGCGGACAGCACCGAAGCGGCAAATTTCGTGTTCATCGTAGCAGTTCCCCAAAATTGAAACGTGTTGCGGATCGTTTCAGGACACCCCCGAAGTGCCCGCGCCGCCCACGGAATCCCCCGTCGCGGCGCGGGCCTTCGGTCCTCTCGGCAGCAAGTTGCCGGAGGGGCCGCGCAAACCCGTCAGCCTAAGACCGACCCGCCAGAGGGCCTTGAGCCGAGCAATGCGCAGGCTGGAGACAATCCAGACCAAGGCGAAAAACAGTGCGGCATGCAGCGTCGAAATCTCGCCTGAAGTCATCGCGCCGAGCCTTGCCAGCGGGGTGCCGGCAACCGTGCCGACGCCGCCAATGACAGCTGCCGCGATGCTGATCCTGAGAAGCCAGGACAGCGCGTTCGATTTCGTTCCCATGTTTCGTTACCGGCTGTTTTCGTTGCGTCAACTTTGCTTGCGCCCCGTATCCGGATCATGCCGCTCGAAGCCGCGCTTTGTTGCAATTCGGTTTCGAGATTGCCGGATTTTTCTTCGTATAACGGTAATTCGCACTTTCGTTTAGAGGCGGATACCCATGTTCCTGACTTTGGCCTAGCCGCCGGGTTACGGAACCGACTTGTATCGGGTTCTATGAAGGGCTGCGTTTGTTAACCGGTGGAAACAGATTCGAAACACAAACGAGTATTTTGCGAAATCTGCTCGAAACATGACGTTGGGATAAGCAGCCCATCGAATTGGAGCCGGCCGGGACCGGCAGAGAGAGGGGACATCATTATGCATACCGCCATTTCCGCCAAGCTCATCAACATCACCGCCGCCGCCTTGACGGGTGCCGCACTGCTGTTTGGCTCGGGCGCCGCGCACGCCGCCAACAAGATCGTGGCGCGCGTTTCGCTTTCACAGCAGGTCATGGAAGTCTCGGTCGACGGCCGCCCGACCTTCGCCTGGAAGGTCTCCACCGGCGACCGGGCCCATGTGACGCCGACCGGCTCGTTCAAGCCGACGCGCATGCATGAGATGTGGTACTCGAAGAAATACGACAACGCACCGATGCCGCACTCGGTCTTCTTCAGCGGCGGCTATGCGGTGCACGCGACCTATGCGATCAAACGCCTCGGCCAGCCGGCTTCGCATGGCTGCGTGCGGCTGCATCCGGACAACGCCGCCGATTTCTACCAGCTCGTCGAAACCTTCGGGGCGACCAACACCAGCATCGTCATCGTCAAGTAGCCTGACGGGATCGCTGCCTTTGGCCTATTGTGCCGAAGCCGTGGAGCGACCGTCAGAAAAAAGAGGCCGGAAAGATCCGGCCTCTTTTTATTTCCAGCTATTTTTGACGCATCTCCGGACGGAAAACCGTTTCACACTTTTCCTGGAATTGCTCTTAGCTCGGCAGTGCCGGCATCAGCTTGGGATCCGGTTTCTCAGCAAGGTGAGGCAGGTCCTTGCTGGCGATGAAGGTGTAGAACATGGGCACCACGAAGAGCGTGAACATGGTTCCGACCAGGATGCCGGTGAAGATCACCAGGCCCATCGAGTAGCGGGCCGCGGCACCGGCGCCGCTGGACGTGATCAGCGGCACAACGCCAAGCGCCATCGCCGCTGTCGTCATCAGGATCGGCCGCAGGCGCACCTTGGCCGAGGCGATGATGGCGTCATGCCGCCGCATGCCATGGATTTCACGCTGCTGGTTGGCGAACTCGACCAGCAGGATGCCGTGTTTGGTGATGAGACCGATCAGCGTGATCAGCCCGACCTGCGTATAGATGTTGAGCGTGCCGAGGCCCAGATTGAGCGGCACGATCGCGCCGAAGATCGACAGCGGCACCGCCATCATGATGATCAGCGGGTCGCGGAAGCTTTCAAACTGCGCCGCAAGCACCAGATAGATGACGACAACGGCCGCCGCGAAAGCGATCAGGATGGTGTTGCCTTGTTCCTTTTCCTGTCGCGATTGACCGGAATAGTCGATGAAGAATGTTTCGGGCAGGCTCTCCCTGGCAATGTCCTCCAGCGCCTTCAGGCCGTCGCCAGTGGTGACGCCGGGCAGCGGAAGTGCTGAAATCGTCGATGAATTCAGCTGGTTGAACTGCTCGATTGCCGCCGGTGCCGCATTGGTCGAAATCTTGACCACCGCCGACAGCGGCACCATCTCGCCCGTTACGCTGCGCACGAAGTATTCGCCGAGCTTGTCGGGGTTGTCGCGAAATTCCTGCGGCACCTGCGGGATGATGTCGTAGCTGTTGGAGTCGCGGTCGAACTGCGCCACTTCGGCGCCGCCGACCAGCAGCGTCAGCGTGCGGCCGATATCGGCGATCGGCAGGTTCAGCGCAGCGGCGCGGTCACGGTCGATGGTCACCGTCACTTCCGGTGCATCATAGGCCATAGAATTCTGCACGACGATGAAGCGGCCGGAGGCTTGCGCCTTGTTCTTGATCTGCTCGGCCACCTCGTACACCTCCGAGGAAGCGCCGGTCGATCGCACCACCATGGAAATCGGCAGGCCGCCGCCGGAGCCCGGCAGCGTCGGCGGCGCGAAGACGAAGGCCTCGACACCGGCGACTTTGGCGATACGGGCCGTGATGTCGGCCTGCAGTTCCTTCGAATTGCGCTTGCGTTCCGCCCAGTCCTTGAAGGCATAGCCGACGAAGGCGCTGTTTGTCGTGCCGCCGAAGGCGACGGCCGAGAACTGCGCCCGTGTCTCGGGAATGTCCTTCACCAGACCGAGAATCTGATTGACGTATGTCTCGGTGTAATCGGACGTTGCATAACGTGGTCCTGTCACGATCGAGAGCAGAAAGCCCTGATCTTCTTCCGGCGCCAGCTCGGTCGAGGTCTTGGTGAACATGAAACCGGTCACCCCTGCAAGCGCAAGCACGATGATCAGCGTCAATGGGCGATAGTTCAGCGAGCCGGTGACCGCACGTTCGTAGACATGCTCGACACGCGCGAAGGCGCCGTCGACAATACGCTGGAAAAGGCCTGGCGTGCCGGACTTCAAAAGGCGCGCCGACATCATCGGGGTGATAGTGACGGCGATGACGCCCGACAGCACAACCGAGCCGGCGAGGGTGACCGCGAATTCGCGGAACAGCGCGCCGGTCAGGCCACCGGTGAAGGCCAGCGGCGCGAAGACCGCGGCCAGCGTCATGGTCATGGCAACGATGGCCGACGCAATTTCGCGCATGCCGCTGAACGCAGCCTGCATCGGCGACATGTGGTCTTCTTCCATGTGACGATGGATGTTCTCCACCACCACGATGGCGTCGTCGACAACCAGACCGATCGCCAGCACCATGGCCAGCAGCGACAAAAGGTTGATCGAATAGCCGACCGCGAACAAAAGGAAACAGACGCCGATCAGCGACAGCGGGATGGTGACGATGGGCATCATCACCGAGCGGAAGGAGCCAAGGAACAACAGGATGACGACGACGACGATGGCAACCGCCTCGCCTATGGTCTTGAACACTTCTTCGATGGAGGCGCTGATCTGCCCGGTCGCGTCGTAGACCACCTCGATCGTCATGCCTTTCGGCAGCGTCTCCTGAATCTGCGGCACCAGCTTGGTGAGTGCAGCCGCCGTGGTCAGCGGGTTGGCCGCCGGTGTCGGGAAGATGGCGAGGAAGGTGCCGGGCTTGCCGTTGAAGCTGACCCTGGTGTCGGTGTTTTCGGCGCCGAGCTCGACGCGCGCGACGTCGCGCAACCGTACCACATTGCCGTCGGTCGAACGCAGCGGCAGCTCGGCGAACGCCTCCGGCGTCTGCAATGTCGAGCGTACGGTGATCGATGAGACGACGTATTCGTTCTCGGTATTGCCGGGGGCCGACAGGAAGTTGGAATTGTTGATCGCCGTCAGCAGTTCGGAGGCCGTCACGCCGCGCGCGGCAAGCTTGATCGGATCGATCCAGACGCGCATCGAGTATTCCTGGGCACCGAAGATCTGCACATCGGCGACGCCTTCGACCGTCGACATGCGCGGCCTGATGACGCGCTCGATATACTCGGTCAGCTGCTCCTTGGTCATGTTCGGATTCTGCATCGAGATGTACATCATCGCGAACTGCTGGCCGGTGCCCTTGACGATAACGGGGTCCTTCGATGCGTCCGGCAAGGTGCCGCGCACACCCTGGACCTTGGACAGCACCTCGGTCAGCGCGACATCGGGGTTGGAGCCGAGCTTCATCTGCACCGTCACGGTGCTGGAAGACGGGCGGCTGGACGAGGTGACGTAGTCGATGTTCTCGGTCGAGGCGACGGCGCGGGCGATCGGGGCGGAAATGAAGCCCTGGATCAGATCGGCGCTGGCGCCTGGATAGGCGGTCGTGATGGTGATCGCCGTTTCATCGACCTTCGGATACTGCCGGATCGACAGGTTGAAGATGCCCTGGAAACCCAAGAGCAGGATCATGCAGGCAAGGACCGTCGAAAGGACGGGCCGGCGAATGAAGAGATCGGAAAAGCTCATTGCTGGTCGGCCTGCTTGTTCGCCGATTTGGTCGGGTCGATGGTGTTGTCCACAACGACGGACATGCCGTTGAAGAGGCGGTTCTGACCTGCGGTGACGACCTCGTCGCCAGCCTTTAGCCCCTCGACGATCTCGACCATGCCTTGATTGCGGCGGCCCGGCTTGACGAACACCTGCGACAGCACCAGCGCGGGCTTGTCACCGTCCGCCGCCGGACCAGCAGCCTTGTCCGCCGGCTTTGCCGCATCGGCGGCAGGCTTGGCTGCATCAGCCGCCGGCTTCATGGCATCAGCCGGCTTGGTGTCAGCCGGCTTGGTATCAGTCGGTCTGGCGTCCGCCGATTTGTCGGCTGCCGGCGCGGCGGGTTTTTCGTTCGGCTTGGCCGGCTGCGCAGGGGCTGCCTCGGCGGGTTTCGCCGGCTGTACGACGAAGATGTAGTCGCCATAGAGGCTTGTCGTCAGTGCCGTCTGAGGCAGCGTCAGCACGTTCTGCTGTTCGGGCAGTTCGACACGCACCTGCACGAACTGGCCAGGGGTCAGCTTGCCGTCGGGATTGGCGACTTCCGCCCTGATATTCACCAGACGGCTGGACGAGTCGATTTTCGGGTCGATACCGCGAATGGCGCCGGCAAACGGCATATCCTCGCCGCCGAAGCCCAACCGAACCGTCTGGCCGATCTTGAGCAACGGGAGTTGCTGTTCGGGAACCGAGAAATCGACCCGCATCGTGTCGAGATCCTGCAGCGTCACCACTGCGGTGCCGGGTGCCAGATACTGGCCAATATCGATCTTAGGAATGCCCACCGTGCCGCCGAACGGCGCCGTCAGCCGCTTCTGGTCGAGCAAGGCCTCCAGCTTGGTGACCTGGGACGCCGAGGCCGAGGCCGCCGCGCGCGCCGTGTCCAGCGTCGAGTCGGAGCCGACGCCACGCTTCGTCAGTTCGATGGCGCGGGCCAACGACGTCTGATCGAGCGCGGCCTGCGCCTTCTGTGCGTCGAGATCGGCGCGCTCGACGGCATCGTCGAGCTGCAGCAGAACCACATTGTCCGCCACCTTCTGGTTGGCATGGAAAAGGATGTCCTTGACGATGCCGGTGGTCTCGACCGTCAGGTCGACACCGCGCACCGCCTTGACCGTACCGATGGCCTCGACGCCCGGCGTCCAGCTCGACGGCTTGGCAATGACCGTCGACACGGTTGCCGCTGGCGGCTTCATCGATGCGAAATATTGCTTGATGCCGTTGTCGCGCAGGAAGTTGAAGCCGACGATGCCGCCGACCACGACGACGAGCACGGCCAGAACAAGAATGATGATAACGATACGAAGTATGCGCTTGAACAAGGAAGTCCCCTCAGTCGAAATCCGGCGCGAAGCGCGGACATCGGGACACATATCGACTGCGGGTCCCGATTTCAAATAATGGCGATCTTACTGTACCGTCTGGACGGTCTTGTCAATTGGGCCTAAGCTTGCGAAGGGAGGCGCCATGAGAGCCCAACGAACGAACTCGCGCGAGAAAATTCTCGCTGCGGCGGCCGATGTCGCACGGGAATCCGGGCCTGGCAGCCTGTCGCTGGAAGCGGTTGCCAGCCGTGCCGGCGTATCGAAGGGCGGGCTTCTCTATAATTTCCCGACCAAGGCCAAATTGATGCAAGGGCTGGTCGAAGACTATCTGCGCGAGTTCGAGCAGGCGCTGGAAACCGCCTGCGTGAATGACAAAGACGAAAACACGCTTGCCGTCTACATCAGGCTGTCGGCCAATGATTGCGAGGAGAAGCAGCCGTCGGCGTCCTGGATTTTCTCGGCGATCGCCGAGGATCCCGATTTCATGACGCCGATAAAGACATTCAAACGGCAGCTCTTCGAGCGGCTGAAGGGCGAGACGCCAGACCTCAAATCGCTGCTGGTCTGCTATCTCGCCATCGAGGGATTGCGCAGCATGAACCTCTTCGACGCGGATGTCCTGTCGAAGGACGAGCGAGAGCTGCTGGTTTCGTCCTTGCTGGAGATCGCCAGATAGGCGCGCCGGATCGAAGCGCTCAATCCACGGCGCGCCTGATCCTGCTCGACACGCTGGACAGCGGCCATGTCGAGGGCAGGCTTTGCGAGGTGCGCCTGCGCTGGCTGGGTGAAAGACTGGAAGAGGCGCGCGACCGGCCGGTCGGGGTGATCGTGCATTTCCAGGATTTCCCGGTGCTGTCGGCGCCTGGTCTAGTTCTATAGAGTTCTTCAATCCGAGACTGGCACCGGTCATGACGGAGCGGCCGGCGCGGGCGGGGATAGCTCCCATATCCTGCCTCCAAGAATCATATCGCGGCGCTATCTGTTCGAGTGCAATGTCCCGCGCGCCTGCCTCCGGCTGCGGAAGGCTTTTGGTCCACGGAGCCTCGCGAAAGGGTGTCAAAAAGCGCAAGAATATGGACATTAGTCTTGACAGAAATACATATGTTCAATACCCGTCAGGCAATTGAACAAGCCTGCAATGTGGGAGGAATAAGCGGTATGGCTTCCAATGTTTCGTTGACGGGTCTTGCCCGCGATCTCGAGGAACGCGCCAAGTCGGGCAAGCCAATCCGCATCGGCCTGATCGGCTCCGGCGAGATGGGAACCGACATCGTCACCCGCGTCGCCCATATGTCGGGCATCGAGATCGGCGCCATTTCCGAGCTGAACCTGCCCGCCGCGAGCAAGGCGGTGGATATCGCCTTCCAGGAAACCGGGCATGCGCGCGAAGTCTCGAACGCTTCGGCGATGACGGCGGCGATGGAGGCCGGCAAGGTGGCGGTCACCAACGATGCCGGCCTGGTCATCAACAATGATCTGATCGACGTCGTCATCGACGCCACCGGGGTCCCCGCCGTCGGCGCCGAGATCGGGCTGCGCGCCATGGAGCATGGCAAGCATCTGGTGATGATGAATGTCGAGGCCGACGTCACCATCGGCGCCTACCTGAAGAGCGAGGCCGACCGGCTCGGCGTCACCTATTCGCTGGGCGCCGGTGACGAGCCGTCCTCCTGCATGGAGCTGATCGAGTTCGTCTCGGCCATGGGGCACCCGATCGTTGCCGCCGGCAAGGGCAAGAACAATCCGCTCAATATCGATGCCATCCCCCCCGACTATGAGGAGGAGGCAAGGCGCCGGCACATGAATGTGCGCATGCTGGTCGAATTCGTCGACGGTTCCAAGACCATGGTCGAGATGGCGGCGATCGCCAACGCCACCGGGCTGGTGCCCGACAAGGCCGGCATGCACGGCCCGGCCGCGACGCTTGGCGAATTGTCCAAGGTGCTGGTGCCGCAGAAGGACGGCGGCGTGCTGTCGAAGGTCGGCGTCGTCGACTACTCGATCGGCAAGGGTGTCGCGCCCGGCGTCTTCGTCGTCGCCGACATGTCGCATCCGCGCATCTCCGAGCGCATGGAAGATCTGAAGATGGGTAAAGGACCATACTTCACCTTCCACCGTCCCTATCACCTGACCTCGCTCGAAGTGCCGCTGACCTGCGCGCGCGTCGTGCTCTACGGCAAGGCCGACATGGTGCCGCTGGCCAAACCGGTCGCCGAGGTCTGCGCGGTGGCCAAGAAGGACATGAAGCCCGGCGAGAAGCTCGATGCGATCGGCGAATATTGCTACCGCGCCTGGATCATGACGGCGCCCGAGGCACGGGCCGCAAAGGCCATACCCTGCGGCCTGCTGCAGGGCGGCTCGGTCACCGCGCCGATCAGGAAGGGCGAGCTGATTACCTACGCGAATGCAGCTCCCGCAGCGGGCTCCAAGATCGCTGAACTGCGCGCCCGCCAGGACAAGCTCGTCTACGGGTCCGTGGGGGCGTGATCATGGCCGGAGCCAGCAAAGCCGTCACCGATAGTCGCGCCAATCTGCCCTTTGTCTATCGCCAGTACAGCGCCGAGCAGCTCAGGGGGGTGCTCCACAAGATGTACCTCATCCGTCGCTTCGAAGAGGGCGCGGAGGAGTGCTACACGCGCGGCCTCATCCACGGCACCATGCACTTGTCGATCGGCCAGGAAGCCAGTGCCATGGGCATCTGCATGCCGCTTGCCGAGGATGACCAGATCACTTCGACGCATCGCGGCCATGGCCACTGCATCGCCAAGGGGGCCGAGGTCAAGCGCATGTTCGCCGAGTTCTTCGGCAAGACCACCGGCTACTGCAAGGGCCGTGGCGGCTCGATGCACATTGCCGATGTCGCCAAGGGCAATCTCGGCGCCAACGGCATTGTCGCAGGCGGCATCCCGATCGCCGTTGGCGCCGGGCTTTCCTCGAAGATGATGAAGACCGGCAAGGTCGTGGTCTCCTTCTTCGGTGATGGCGCCAACAATGAGGGCGCCTTCCACGAGGCGCTGAACATGGCGGCGATCTGGAAGCTGCCGGTGATCTTCGTCTGCGAGAACAACGGCTACGGCATGTCGACATCGACGGCGCGTTCGACCGCCGTCAAGAACATCGCCGAGCGCGCCGCCGCCTATTCGATGCCGGGCGTCATCGTCAACGGCAACATCTTCTCCGAGGTCGCCGAGGCGTCTCATCAGGCTGTCGCCCGCGCCCGCGCGGGCGCGGGGCCGACGCGGATCGAATCCAAGCCCTATCGCCCTCG